>NZ_JBLTJC010000234.1:0-16607 GCF_048158785.1 Streptomyces colwelliae
CTGCGTCGGGGAGTTCAGCGCGCTTCGCGCGGGAGCCAGTCGAAGGCCTCGGCGCTCGGACGGTCGCCCGGTTTGTACTCCAGGCCCACCCAGCCGTCGGCCCGCACCGGGAACGCGCCGATGCCCGTCGTGCACCAGCACCCCCAGCAGCACCCGCAGCAACAGCAACAGCACCCCCGGACCGTGGATCCGGTGGCGCCGCGCGAGCGTGGGTCCGTGCCGTACGGCAGGGAGTCCCGGGACGAGCGGCCGCGCCTGCCCCAGCGGCACGCGCAGGAGCACCTCGTACCGGAGCTGCGTGAGGGTCCGGCCCCGCGCAAGACCGAGGAACAAGAGGTCGAGCACGATCCGGGACTGATGGCCATGTTCCGGCGCGGAGTCAGCCTCGCCGACAACGAACCCGACGAGCCTCCCACTGACAGCGCTCGCTGACCGCAGGCTCCGTTACTCGCACGAAGGAGAAGAACGCCACCGTGAGCGACATGCACGCCGGCCAGCAGAACCTCGACTGGCTTCTGGCGGGACTCGTCCAGAGGGTCCCCTATACCCGCAGCGCAGTGCTGCTGAGCACGGACGGCCTCGCGAAGGCCGCCGACGGGCTGGATACGGCCGCCGAGGCCGAGCATCTGGCCGCCCTGGCGTCCGGTCTGCACTCGCTGGCCCGCAGCGCGGGCGCGCAGTTCGCCCAGGGCGCCGATGTGCGGCAGGTGGTCGTGGAGCTGGACAGCGCCCTGCTGTTCGTGTGCGCCGCGGGCTCCGGTGCCTGTCTTGCCGTGCTGGCCGACCGGGAGGCCGACGCGGCCGTCCTCGGTTACGAAATGGCCATGCTGGTCAAGAGTGTTCGTCCCTATCTCGCCACGCCGGTCCGACAGCAGGGGGCCGGCTCGTCGATGGATCAGAGGCGCTGACCATGTCCGACGCGGAGGACGGGTCGTGGCTCGACGACGAGGCAGGGCGGTTAATACGGCCGTACACCGTCACCAACGGTCGTACCCGCCCCTCGGCGCACTTCGACCTGCTCACCCTGGTGATGGCCACCGGCACCCGCCCACAGAGCTATCTGGGGCCCGACTACGACCAGGTCCTCACCCTGTGCGACGCGCCCATCTCGGTCGCCGAGGTGGCCGCCCATCTGCGCCTGCCCGCGGTGACCACCAAAGTTCTGCTCTCCGACCTCGTGACGCACCAGGCGCTCTCCCTGCGCTCGCCGCGCGCCGTCGAGGCGGCCTCCCCGACCGACCGAAACCTCCTGGAGGCGGTGCTGCATGGACTACGTAAGCGGCTCTGACCCCTTCCCCACCGCCCTGAAGATCCTCATCGCCGGGGGCTTCGGGGTCGGCAAGACCACGTTCGTCGGTGCGGTCAGCGAGATCGAGCCGCTGAGCACCGAAGAACTGCTGACCTCGGTCAGTGCCCGCACCGACAGCCTGGTGGGCATCGAGGACAAGTCGACCACCACCGTGGCGATGGACTTCGGCCGGATGTCCCTGGACAAGGAGCACGTCCTCTATCTGTTCGGCACGCCCGGGCAGGAGCGCTTCTGGTTCATGTGGGACGAGTTGTCGAACGGCGCGCTGGGTGCCGTGGTGCTCGCGGACACCCGCCGGCTGGACCACTGCTTCGCCGCCGTCGACTTCTTCGAACGGCGTGGCATCGGCTTCATCGTGGCCGTCAACGAGTTCGACGGCTCCTATCACTACGAGTCCGACGAGATCCGCGCGGCCCTCGATCTCAAGCCCGACGTACCCGTCGTGATGTGCGACGCGCGGCAGTGCAACTCCGGTACCCGCGTGTTGATCGCACTCGTACAGCATCTGCTCGCCTCGACTCCCGGCACCCCGCCCGCGGAGCTTTACCCGTCGCGCTGAGCCACGCTCGACGCGACCGAATGGAGCCTGCATGTCAGCCCCGGTTCCCTACTCCACCCAGAACTCGTACGACCCGACCAGCCATCTGCTGCTGACGCCCGAGGACCGGGAGGCGGCCGCCCGGGTGGCGCGGCTGCGCGAACTCGGCCTGGGGGACGCGCCGATCGCGGAGTTCGACGAGTTCGCCCGCAACCTGGCGCAGGTCACGGGTGCGCCGTTCTCGATGGTCAACTTCATCGACGAGAACCGTCAGTACTTCGCCGGTCTCTACGCCGGTGGCCGTCCGGGCGTCCAGCTGGCGCCGGACGAGCAGCCGGAGGTCGGCCGGACGATGACGCGTGATCAGGGGTACTGCCCGCACGTCGTCGTGCGCAAGAAGGCGCTGGTCCTCGAGGACGTCTGCGACTACCCGCGGTTCGCGGGGAACAGCGTCGTGGACGAGATAGGCATCCGCTCGTACATGGGCGCGCCGCTGATCGACTGGAAGACGGGCATGGCCCTGGGCACGATCTGCGTGGTCGACACGGACACCCATCCGTGGGGGCGCGAGGGTCTGGCGACGATCAAGTCGCTGGCGCAGCAACTGGTCGACCGGCTCCACACGATGGAGACCCGGGGCGGGATCTGAGCCTGCTGCCGAGGCAGCCGCCGGGGCGAAGGGCGTTCAAGTACGGGAGCCGCGGGCACGACGCTGTGTCCGTGGCTCCCCGGTGTTCAGCCCGCGTGCCCGGCCGTCTCCAACTGCCCGAGGCGGCGCTGGGGTTGGACGGTCCGCACGAGGTCGGCCAGTCGCTCGGACCACTGGCCCTTGGCCGTGCCGAGGGCCACCTCGCCCAGCCTCAGCAGCTGGATGTCGGAGGTGCCGGCGGGGGCGTAGATGTGGTGGGCGTCGCGCAGATAGCGCTCCACGGGGCGGTCGGTGAACAGGCCGCTGGCCGCGTGGATCTCCATGCTGTCACGGGCGGAGTCGACGGCCGCCTCGACGTTGAGGAGTTTGGCGTTCATCAACTCCGCGTCGCAGGACAGCCCTTGGTCGAGGAGGTGGACGGCGTGGTAGGCGGCCAGACGGGCCGTCATCAGCCGGGACTTCATCCGGCCCAGCTTGAGCTTGATGTTGGTGAGGTCGCCGAGCGGTGCTCCGAAGCGCTCACGCTCGATGCACAGGGCCGTCGTCTCCTCGAAGGCGGCCTGGTGGATGCCGAGGGAGACGGCCGTGAGGTTGGGCCGGCCGTAGAGGATGCTGGAGGAGTAGGCGACGGCCAGGCCCTGGCCCTCCTCGCCGAGCCGATTGGCCGCCGGTACGCGGCAGTTCTCGTAGATGATCTCGCCGAAGCTGAAGCCGTGCAGGCCCATCGCGGGCACCTGCTCACCGAGTGAGAAGCCGGGGCGGTCGGACTCGACGAGGAAGGCCGACAGCCCCTTCGATCCCTCACCGGTGCGCACGACCACGCCGTGCACGTCGCCCACGTGGCTGTTGCCGACGAAGACCTTGCGGCCGTTGAGGATGTAGTCGTCACCGTCCCGGACGGCGGTGCTGCCCATCCCCAACACGTGGCCGCCGGACTCCGGTTCGGTCACGGCGATGGTCGGGAGGCACTCGCCGGCGGCGATGCGCGGCAGCCACTTCCGCTTCTGCTCCGCGTTCCCGAAGTGAATGATCTTTGCCACACCGAGCTGGGAGGCCTGAACCATGGCTCCCATAGCACCGCATACACGGGCGAGTTCTTCGATGGTGATGGTCTTGGCCAGGTGCCCGGCGCCCATTCCGCCGTACTCTTTCCCAATGGTCACGCCGATCCAGCCCTGCCGGGCGATGAGACTGGACAGCTCGTGCGCAACGGTGCGCGAGCTCTCCATCTCAGCTATCCGCGGACGTACCTCACGTTCGGCGAACTCGCGCACCCGTTGGCGCAGGTCCTCGTGCCACCCGCTGGTGAAATAGCGTTCCACAACCCCTCCTGCACGCTGCCTCCGTGTCCGGCATGATCCGGAGGTCGTTCGTCGGGCAGTGGTTCGTCGCCCTTGGGCGCCTGCCCGAAATATTGTCTACTTGTCGACCCATCTCAGCCAAGATCACCATACGAGGTTGACTGAAACCCGGCGCCTTGCGGGGACTCCCAACTGTGCGATATGAGCCACGACATGGTCTCATCAGGACACGTCACGAAGAGAAACCGACCAAGGGCGAACAACAGGCACCCAATACGGACAGAGGCCTGCCCACCAGGCACATGCCGGACAGACGTAGCACAGCTCACATCGACAATCAGTCACGTTCCGGCTGACCGATAAGTGGGCCCGCCCAGTTCCCTGACCTACGTTCAACCGACGAACATCAGCCACTTCCGCGGGGAGGAGGCGACGATTCCGCCGCACCAACCTGCGCTTACGTCACTCCGGCCCCACGGGTCACACCGGCGGATCCGCCGGATCACTCGGCGCCGGTGGCGAACCGGTCGGTGCCCAGCACCGTGAGGAGGGCCAGTTTCTGGTGGCTTTCCGTGCCCGGGGTCGCGGTGAAGACGAGCAGCGACTGGCCCTGGTCGGGCTCCAGCAGGAGTTGGCAGTAGAGGTCCAACCGTCCGACCTGGGGATGGACGAACCGCTTGGTCTCGCTCCAGCGCAGGCCCACCTCGTGCCGCTCCCACAGCCGGGCGAACTCGTCACTGGTGCGCAGCAGGACGTCCGCCAGACCCGCCGCGGGAGAGCCGGGCCCGTCCCGGGTGACCGCCGCGCGCAGCAGCGCGACGTTGGTCCGGCTGTTGTCGTCGTGGTCCTCGGGGTCGTAGCGCTCACGGGCGGCCGGGTCGGTGAACCAACGGTAGGTCGCACTGCGGGAGTTGCCGGTGTAGTGGGTCTGCTCGCCGAGCAGCGCCACGGCGGACGGCGTCTGGAGCAGCGTCTCCCCCAGCGGCCCCATGACCTGCGCGGTGGTGCCGGCCAGGCCGTCCATGACCCGCATCAGCCCGGGGCTCACATGCTGAAGTCGCAGGCCGCGGCGGGCGGTTCGGTACCCGGCGAGCAGGAAGAGGTGATCGCGTTCGTCCGGGGTCAGCCGCAGGCCGCGGGCGATGGCCGCGAGCATCTGCTCCGAGGGCTGCGGTCCGTCGCCGCGCTCCAGCCGGGCGAAGTAGTCGGCGGACATGGTGCACAGCTCCGCCACCTCCTCGCGGCGCAGGCCCGGAGCGCGCCGGCGTTGCCCCCGGCGCAGCCCGACGTCCTCGGGTTGCAGGGCCGATCGCCGGGTGCGCAGGAAGGTGCCTAGGGACGAGCGGTCGAACGTGTGGTCCATGGTCCTCATCGTTGGCCATACGGCTCGGCTCAGCCACGACCTGCCGTTCAGTGGTTGCGGATGTCCTTCCGGCGCCCGTGGTGCGGCGAGTTCACTGGCGATGCGATCAGCAGTCACTCATGACAGCGAACCAGGAGCCAAGTCCCATGACCCGTATGCCCAGTTGGACCGCGCACGACCTCCCGGACCTGACCGGCCGTACGGTGGTGATCACCGGCGCCGGCCGTGGCCTCGGCCTGATCACGGCACGCGAACTCGCTCGCGTGGGTGCCCGTGTCGTGCTCGGGGTACGCGACACCGGCAAGGCCCGCCGTGCCGTCGCCGGCCTGCCCGGCACCTTCGACGTCCGCCCGCTCGACGTGTCGGACCTGACCTCGGTGCGCGCCTTCGCCGACGCCTGGTCCGGCGACCTCGACATCCTGGTCAACAACGCCGGCGTGATGGACATCCCGGCCGCGCGCACGGCCGACGGCCTGGACCTCCAGACCACCACCAACCACACCGGCCCCTTCCTGCTGACCACCCTGCTCCTCCAGCACATCACCGACCGCGTGGTGCACGTCACGAGCGAACTGCACAAACAGGGCAGGATCGACCTGGCCGACCTCGACTGGCGCACGCGCAGGCACAACGGGATGCAGGCCTACCAGGCGTCGAAACTCGCGGTCGTCCTGTTCTCGCTGGAGCTCCAGCGCCGGCTGACCGCCGCGGGCAGTCCGGTTCGCTCGGTTCTGGCCAGTCCGGGCATCGCCCGCACCTCGCTGGCGGCCCACTCCCGGTCGAACGTCGTCAACCGCTTCACGTTCCTCACCAACGACCCCGAGCGCGGCGCACTTTCCCTGCTCTACGCCGCGACCCAGGACGTCCCCGGCAACTCCTACATCGGCCCGGACGGCCTGGGCGGCTTCCGGGGCTCCCCCGCCGTACGCCGGCAGAGCAAGGCCGGCCTCGACGCAGCCATCGCAGGCCGGCTGTGGGACGCGACCGCCGAACTCGTCGGGGCGGACGCCCGGTGAGCTCCCCGAAGGGTGGTCATCGGTGATCAGCACTGCTGCTCGTACCGGAGCCCGGCGTACTCCCGCGCGGCGATGTCCTCCCGTGTGCCCACGATGAGGTTCATGGTGAACACGTCGTAGTCGATCGCCTGCCCTGCCAACTGCGCGAAGAGCACGAGTCCGTCGGTGTCCGGTGCCATGTCCCACGGGTCGGAGAACCCGCCGATCCGCACACAGACGCCGGGACGAGGCCCGCCGAAGGCCAGGTCGCCGACGGCTTCCTCGAAACCGTCCAGCGCGTCCTGGCCACCGTCACCGTCACCGTCCAGGAACGCGCTGATCTGCGGGCCCCCTTCCCACTCGCCGTCGAAGGTCAGTCCGGCGACGGGATGGAGGACGCGTGGTTCATAGACCCTGATCTCCCCTACCTCACCGCCCAGTTCGTACGACGCGGGGCGCTCCGTCGTGCGTACTCCGGCCGGTATGTGGAGCACCACGGAGCGCTCCGGCGGGTACTCGATCTCCGTGAACAACAACAGGTGCCCATCGGCGGGCAGTTCGATGTCCAGGACACCGTGAGGCAGGGCCGCGCAGTCGACACTCAGCACAAGCGGCTCCCTCCCGTCGGGCCACTCCACCCCGTCCGGCAGCGCGGGAAGCCCGCCCGTCCGCGCCGCCGGACGGACGTCCTCCCGACGCGACTCAGGCACTTCTTCGTACGGCACCAGGTAGAGGCACGGCCGCGCCCGGGCCATCAACTCCCGTACGACAGGCCCGGGAACGCCGTGTTCGGCGGCCGTCTCAAGAACGAGCGCTTCGTCGATCGATGTCATGCCCGGGATCGTGCCACGGGCCTCTGACATGGAGGACCGGGGAGCGGATGGGCACGAGCCCGGAGACTGAGGAACAGCGGTGCTCCGTAGCCACGGGGATACATGGCTCCGTGACCACGGGGCCACCTGTGTCGGCGCTTCAGCCGATGCGTGCTCCCGCGCCGCCCACACGCACACGCGGGTCGCCCGCGCGCAGCGTCACGGTGAGTTCGCCGGGGCGGCCCAGGTCCTCGCCCTGGTGCAGGGTGAGGACGACGTCCTCGGGGACCAGGCCGAGTTGACGCGCGTACGCCCCGAACGCGGCGGCCGCGGCGCCGGTCGCCGGGTCCTCGACGACGCCGCCGACGGGGAAGGGGTCACGGACGTGGAAGACGGTGGCCGACTCCCGCCACACCAACTGGACGGTGGTCAGGTCCAGTTGGTGCATCAGGGCTTCGAGGCGGGCGAAGTCGTAGGCGAGATCGGCGAGTCGGGCGCGTGTCGCCGCCGCGAGCACGAGATGACGGGCACCGGCGAAGGCGATACGGGGCGGGAAGGCCGGGTCGAGATCGGCCTCCGGCCAGCCGAGCGCGGCCAGCGCCTCCGCGAGATCGGCGTCGGTGACCTCCTCGATGTGCGGTTCGACGCTGGTGAGGGTGGCCCGGAGCGTCCCGCCCTCCTCGACCACGTCCACCGGCACGGTGCCGGCGCGTGTCGCGAACACCAGCTCCCCGGGGCCCACCCGTTCGGCGAGCGCCACGGCGGTCGCGACGGTGGCGTGCCCGCAGAACGGCACCTCGGCCTTGGGACTGAAGTACCGGATGGTGTACGCCCGCCCTTCCTCACCGCCGAGGCCCTCCGGGGGCGCGGTCAGGAACGCGGACTCCGAGTACCCGAGGTCGGCGGCGACGGCCAGCATGGCGCTGTCGTCCAGAGCGGTGGCGTCCAGGACTACGCCCGCGGGGTTTCCGCCGGCCGGGTCGCTGGAGAAGGCGGTGTATCGCAGGACCTCGGGGCGTGGCGCGCTCGTCGTCATGACCGTGGCAACCGGGGTGGGGCCGCCGTCATTCCCGGAGGCGGACGACGTCGCGACCGGGCGCCCTCGGCGGGTCCAGATCGACGCGACCGCGCATCGGACAACCGTCCCCGGTGCAGCTAGGTGCACAACAACTTGCTGCACGCGGCACAGGTGGCGGGCCGACTCGCGGATGCGGCACGGTCGTTCATGTGCCCGCCGGACGGTCCACCGCGGCATCTCCGTCAACACCCCATTCCGATCCGTCTTTTCGTTGCCGACACACGACTTCTGCGCCGAGTAGAACGAATTGAGGAACGATGCAGAGCCTTCACATGCCGACCGGGACAGAACCCGATTCCGTGGTCGAACCGGTCTCCTCGGGAGGCGTCGGTGGGCAGTACCGCACGCATTCGGCGAGCACCCCCGACGAACTCCTGAGCGCGCTCCCGCTGACCGAGGCCGCGGCGCGTTCGGTGAGCGCCGGCCGTCGCACGACCCGCCGTGTGCTGAGCGGTGACGACGACCGGCTGCTCGCCGTGGTCGGCCCGTGCTCGATCCACGACGTGGACGCCGGCCTGGCGTACGCGAAGTCGCTGAGCGAACTGGCCGCAGACCTCGCCGACGACCTGGCGGTCGTCATGCGGGTCTACGTCGAGAAACCCCGCACGACGGTCGGTTGGACGGGGCTGCTCACCGACCCGGCGCTGGACGGCAGCCTGGATCTCGACCGGGGACTTCGCACGGTCCGCGCGCTCATGCTGGAGATCGCCGAACTGGGGCTGCCCATCGCGACGGAATGGCTGAGCCCGGCGGCTCCGGCGTACCTGGCCGACCTGATCTCCTGGGGCGCCATCGGCGCGCGGACCGTGGAGAGCCAGGTGCACCGGCAACTGGCGAGTGGTCTTCCCATGCCCGTGGGCATGAAGAACGGCAGCACCGGATCGGTGGGCGTCGCCGTCGACGCCATCCGGTCCGCGGCCGCCCCGCACGCCTACCTCGGCCTCGACCGGGACGGTGGGCCGGTCGCCCTGCGCACGAGCGGGAACCCCGACTGCCATGTGGTGCTCCGGGGTGCGGCGGGCCGGCCCAACTACCGCGCCGAGGACGTGCGCGAGGCGGCCCGTCTGCTGTCCTCGGCCGCACTGCCGACAGGTCTGGTCATCGACGCCAGCCACGGCAACAGCGGCAAGGACCACGAGCGGCAGGCCCTGGTCGCGCGGGAGATAGGGGCGCAGGTCGCGACCGGTGACCCGGAGATCCGCGGGGTCATGCTGGAGGGCTTCCTGATCCCCGGGCGGCAGGAACTCGGGCCCGGGGAGCCGGTGTTCGGCCAGAGCATCACCGACTCGTGCATGGGGTGGGACACCACCGTGGACGTACTCCGGGATCTCGCGGCCTCGGCCCGCAGGCGCCGCGCCGTGACGGCCACCGCGACCTGACCCCGCTCGACACCGCTCGACACCGCACGGCGCCCCGCGTCACCGCACGCCCCGTGCCTCGCCGCAAGGAACAGGAGAGCGAGCATGCTGGACATCCCCGCGCTGGGTCCGACCGGGCCCTATCGGACGCGGAACCGCACCACCGTGCCGGACGCCGCCGGCATCCCGGCACTCGAACTGACGTCGGTCCCGGGCCTGGTCGTCTCCCACTGGATCGATCAGCTGCGCGGCAGCGCGCCGCTGCCCGTCACGGAGACGGCGGCCGTCCTCGCGAAGGCGGCCGACGTCTTCGAGGGCCACGAGATCCTGGGGGACGATCTGCCGGCCCACGAGCGGCGGGTCTCGGAGCTGACGGGCACACCCCTCGCCGTCGTGCGCGAGTGCGACGGACTCATCACGGCGACCCTGCGCGACGTGGGACGCATGCCGTTCGCGGCGCGGCCCACGGGCTGCGCCCCGGTCGGTACCGCCGTACCGGACACACCGTCGGCGGGCGCCGTGTGGCGCCGCGCCGGAGACGTCCTCGCCGTGCAGGCGGCCGGCAACAGCCCCGGGGTGCACGCCATGTGGCCCGAGGCGCTGGCCCTCGGCTACCGAGTCGTCGTCCGCCCCTCCAACCGGGACCCGCTGACCCCGCTCCGCCTCGTGACCGCGCTGCGCGAAGCCGGGATACCGGCGACGCAGCTGGTCATGGCGCCCTGCGACCACGCGACGGCGGATCTGCTCGTCGAGCGCGCGGACCGCGCCGTGGTGTACGGCGGTCAGGACGTCGTGGACAGGTACCGCGACCGTGCCGATGTCCGGACGCAGGGCCCGGGCCGCTCGAAACTGGTCGTGACCGCCGACGCGGACCGGCGCGCGGGGCTCGGTCTCGCCCGCGCGGGCGCGCTCCATCACGCGGGAACCGCGTGCACCGCGACCACGGGTGTGCTGGTCGAGGAGGATCCGGCGGGTTTCGCCGCCGAACTGGCCGCCGCGCTCAGCACGGTGGCACCGGCTCGGCAGGTGGACGACGGGGCTCTCCTGCCGTGCATGCCCGAGGACACCGCGCGACGCCTGGTGACGGCGGTCCTGGACCGGGCCACGGACGCGACCGTGCACCTGGCGCCGCGCGTCGAACGGCTCGGCGGCGCGGGCGACGAGGGCTCCCTGGCGACGGTGACGCCCGCCGTCGTGGAGCTGGCGTCACCGAGGGACCCGCTGCTGTCGTACGAGCTGCCCTTTCCGTGTGTGTGGGTCGCACCGTTCCGGCGGGCCGCCGTGGACGTCCTCGACGGCTCGCTGGTGCTGTCGCTGCACACCGGGGACCCGGGGCTGGTCGCCGAGGCCTCGGAGCTCACCTCGGTCTCGAACGTGTACCGCGGCAGGCCGACCTCGTGGACCCATCCGGACGTACCGCACGACGGCTTCCTCGGCGAGTTCCTGATGCGCGCCAAGGGGCTGGCACTTGCCGACGAGAAAAGGAGTGTCACGTGAAGATCAACTCTCGGAGCGACCTCGACTTCATGGAGCGGATACAGCAGGAGGTGACCGCCCACCGCCGCGCGTCCCCGTCCGACGGCGCCTACTACGCGTCGAAGCTGGCCGAGGTCTGGCACCGCGCGGAGCAGACCTCCGCGTACGCCTCGCTCGGCACGTTCTCGATGCCGGCGTTCCTGGACCGGCAGGCGACGTCGAAGGACGATCTCAAGTCCCGGCCTCTCGACTATCTGCGGGTACCGGTCGACGCGGGGCTGAAGTACTACCAGACCACGGGGACGACAGGGTCCCCCACGCCCACGCCCCGCACGGCCCAGGACATGATCGCCAACACCGTGTCCGTCGCCGAGACCTGGCGCACGATGCTCGCGGACGGCGGCCATCGCGCCCTGATCCTGCTGCCCTCGGACATCGTGCCGGTGGCCGATCTGATGGTCGGTGTCTGCGAGTTCCTGGGGATTCCCCACGTCAAGGCCTATCCGTACACCACCGGCATCTCCGACTGGGACCGCATCGTCGGCCTGTGGGAGGTCTTCCGGCCGACCGTGCTGTTCGTGGCGCCCGGTGTGCTCCTGGAGTTCTCCCAGGTCGTCAGGAGGCGCGGCCTGCTGGACCGGTTGAGCGAGTCCGTCGACCGCCTCATGCTGCTCGGCGAGGTGAGTACCCCGGAGCTGCGCGCCATGGCCGGCCAGTGGTGGAACGCGCGTGCCTACGACGCGAGTTACGGCAGCACGGAGAGCGGCACACTGGCCGCGTGCTGCGCGCAGGACCGGCTGCACCTGCTGCGCGGGGCCAACTACTTCGAGATCGCGGACGAGGACGGCATCGCGCCCGCCGAGCCGGGACGCGACGGCCGGCTCGTCGTCACCCCGCTCAACAACGACGCCCGCCCCCTGATCCGCCTCGACATGGGCGACGAGGTGTCCCTGACGGACGGCTGCCCCTGCGGCGAGGACACCACCGTGGTGACGGTCCACGGGCGGGGCAGCGACGGCACCGAGATCAAGGGCAGCCGGGTGCGCACCCGCGATCTCGAAGGCGTCGTCTACGCGAACCGCGATGTCATGGGCTACCTGATCGAGGTCGACGAGCGCGGCACCTGGGCCCGGCTGCTGCTGGAGCGCGATCCGGGCACCGACCGGGACGCCGAGTCCGCGAAGAACGACCTCATCCAGCGGCGTACGAACGAACGCCTCGGCTTCCGGTGGGACGAGGTCCGGTTCGTCAACCGGCTGCCGGTGACGACGAAGAGCGGCGGTTCCCAGAAGAGCTGGAAGCGCTCCAACTTCCGGATCGTCGGCGAGGGGGTGCCGGCATGACCTACGACATGCTGCGGCGGTCGTCCGGGGTCGTCTCCGGGGAGTCCGACCTGTGGTGCACCTACGCGGCCGTACGGACCCTGCGCTGGCTCGACCGCGTCGACGAACTGCCGGCCCCCGAGGCCGTCGCCGGTTTCCTCTCCTCCCGGCAGAACTCCGACGGCGGGTACGCCTGGTCGGCCGGCATGAGCTCCGACGCCTGGGCCACCTACTACTGCACCCAGGCCATGGCCGATCTGCCGGCCGGCAGCGGCGGGGCGGTCGGCGCCTCGAGTTCCGCGTGGGTGTGGAGCGCCGCCCACGCGGACGGCGGGTTCGCGATGACACCCGGTCAGGCGTCGGACGTGTGGGCCACCTACTACGCCGTGCGCACGCTGGTGGAGATCTACGGTGAGCGCCCCCCGGAGACGCTGTTCGACTGGCTGGCTGCGCTACAGGCCGAGGACGGCGGACTGGCCTGGAGTCCGGCCCACGCGAAGGACGGCACGTCCGACGTGCGGGCCTGCTACTACGCCGTGACCGCCTGGCGGACGGCCACCGGTGGCGAGGGCCCGCTGCCGTGGGACCGCGAGCGGCTGACGGGCTGGCTCAGGGACCGGCAGAGCGCGTCCGGCGGATTCACCTTCCAGGACGGCGACGACACGGACTGCCTGTGGGCGACGTTCCGGGCCACCGGTGCCCTGAGCCGCCTCGACGAGCTGCCGCGGGACCCCGAGGGCTGCGTCGCCTGGATTCTGGACCGGCGGGGACCGGACGGGTCGTTCACCCGGTGGCCGGGCTATCCGGTGCCGGACGTGTGGGCCGCGTTCTGCGCCGTGGGAGCACTGCGCGAACTCGGCGCCGGGCTCGATGACATCGCCGACGGGGTGGTCGGGACGGTGCTGTCCTTCCGCACCGGGCAGGGCGGCTTCACCTATCGCGCTCCCGAACTCGCCTCGGACGTGCTCACGACCTCCGCCCACCTGCTGGCCCGCCGCTTCCCGGCCGGCGGCGAACGGGACGCGCTGCGCTGGACGGAGAGCTGCATGCTGCCGAACGAGAACGGCATCATGTACATGCCCGGACGCGGGAGCGAGGTGCGCTGCACCCTCTGGGCCCTGTCGGCGGGGGCGTTCGAGGACGACGCCCCGGCCCGCGCCGCGATCGCGGACTGGCTCACCGGTGCCATCCAGAACCCCGACGGCGGGTTCGGGTACTGGGAGGGCCGCGCGTCGGACATGGTGTCGACGAGCGCGGCCGCCGAGATCCTGCACCGGACCGAGGCGGCATCCGTCACCGCCGGCCTGCGGGGCGTCGCCGAGTACGTGGCCGGCTGCGAAACGGCACCCGGCCGGTACGCCGACGTGCCCGGCGGCCGACCCACACTGCGGGCCACCTTGCAGGCGCTCAGGGCGCTGCGCCGGGCGACCGGGGCCGACGCTGCCCACGTCGTCGAGGCCCTCGCCCGGCACCGGGTCCGCGGCGGCGGTTTCGCGAACGAGGGCAACCGGGTCCCCGACCTGTTGAGCACTTACGAAGCCCTGCTGGCGGCGGACGCGTTCGGCGTCGAGTGGGACGCCGGCCACCTGGCGAGGTTCCTGGACAGCGTGCGGACGACGGACGCCGGGTTCGCCTGGACCCCGCTGATGGCGACGAGCCGCGGCCCGCTCGCGGACTGCCTGGGGCGCCGCCTGGAACTGCGGCTGTCGCACGGGCGGCACGACCTGCCCCCGCTGGCCCTCTCGTGAAAGGCGCACCGTGCCGACCGTCGATGTGACCAGTACCCCGCTGACCCCCTCCGCGCGACTGAAGGTCGCGCTGCGCCTCACCCGGTGGATGGCCGCGCACGGTTCGGACGCCGCGCACGTCGTGGTGTCCTTCCGTACCGCGGAGCCCATGGCGTACTTCGCCGGCGGGATGCCGCTGACCACCTACAAGGACGACACGAGCCAGGACGGGCACGCCGGGTGGGCGTCCGTCGTGTGCCACGTCCATCCCGGCCGCGATCACACGTACCGGGCCGAACTGGCCGAGGAGGTCCGGGCGACGCTCGGTCTCGACGCGGACGCCGCCCACCTGATGGTCCGGTTCGAACCCACCCGGCCCGACCGGGTGTTCTACCTGGAATCGGGGTCGATGACGAGCGGCGAACCGCCCGCTGTCGACCGCGATGAAGAGAAAGGTCTCCGACATGCACACCACTGACCGCGGCGAGATCAGCACCCGTGTCCAGGCCGTCCTGGAGAAGCGCTTCGGCGACGCCGCCAGGACCCTGGCCGTCAACGCGGACCTGACCGACGCCCTGCCGGGCTTCGACAGCCTGGCGGCCCTGGAGTACGTCAACGCCGTCGAGAGCGAGTTCGGCATCGAGGTCGACTTCGTCGGCGACGACGTGCGCTACTGGTTCAGCACGCTCGACCGGACCACCGAGTACGTGCGCGAGACCGTCGAGGACCAGGCCGTATGACAAAGACGGCCGCTCGTACGGAGGAGTCCCCCGCCGAGGGCCCGGGCGAGATCCGCTTCGACACGTCCGGCAGTACGGGAGCGGCACGCCACTGGTTCCGGCTCCCCCGCCAGATGGAGCGCGAGGTGGAGCTGATCGGCACGCGTCTCGTCGGCCCCGTCGATCGCGTGGTCAACTACGCCCCGCCGCGGCACCTGTTCGGCGCCCTGTTCGGGCAGTGGCTGCCGCGCATGGCGGAGGTTCCGGTCCACCAGGCGTGGGCCGATCCGTTCGCGCCCCTGCCGGTCTCCCCCGGCGAGCGGGTCCTGGTGGTCTGCATCCCGATGGCCTGGGACCTGCTGCGCCGCGGGCTGCCGCTGCTGGAGCGCGCGGGTTCGGTCGTCGCCCTGCACAGCGCGGCGGCCCCGCCCCCCACCGCCCACGAACTCGTCCGCCGAGCCGCTCCGCTGCTCCGGGCACACGAGATCCTGGGGTCGACCGAGACCGGAGGCCTCGCCCACCGTCCGATCGCCCCCGAGGGAGACGGCGCCGGCCCGTGGCAGGCCCTCCCCGACGTGTCCTTCGTCCGTGCCCCCGGCCCACCGGCCGGCGCGGCGGAGGAACTGGTGGTCCGCAGCCCGCGTCTGGCCCGGCCGGAGAGCGGGACACGACCGCCCGACCGGTGGGCCACGGGCGACCTGGTGGAATTCACCGGCCCCCGTGCTTTCCGACTCGTCGGGCGCAGCGGCTCCCTCATCAAGGTGAACGGCGTCAAAGTGCATCTCGCCAGGGTCGACGAGCAACTGAACGCACGTCTGCCGCAGGCGGAATGCGCCACGCTCCCGCTTTCCGGCGACTCGATCGCCGGAGAGGGATACGTGGTCTTCTGGTCCCGCCGGAGTGACGGCGTGGGAGTGGGCGCGGGCGTGGGCGCGGGCGCGGGCGTCGCGGACATCAGAGCGGCTCTCCGGGATTTCCCCGGCCCGTCGCGGATCGTGGAACTGGCGGACATCCCGAGGACTTCCACCGGAAAACCGGACCGGGATTCCCTTTTCGCGGAACTCTGACCGCCCTCGACTCCTCTCGTGAAATCCCTTTTCGAATTCCCTGCGCCATGCGCAAACCCAACCCACAACTGTCCGGAACGACAAATCATTGGAGGGTTCCACTCTGTCCAGGTTGATCGTGGTGACCGGCGCGAGCGCCGGCATCGGCAAGGCAACGGCGAAGCGGTTCGCCGAGAACGACGACAAGGTGCTCCTGATCGCACGTCAGGAGAAGCGTCTCGCCCAGGCGGTCCGGGAGATCGAGTCGAGCGTGCCGGGAGCGGACGTCGAGCCGCTCGCCCTCGACATGTCCGACCCCGGGTCGGCGGAGCTCCTGCGTGACCGTGTCGGTGCGGCGGGGCTGCCCGTGAGCGGGCTGCTGTGCTGCGCGGGTGCGGTCCCGCCGTCCGAGGGCATGGACGAGAACGACGTCAAGCAGGTCCTGACGGAGTGGCAGGCGGCGTACCAGGCGAACGTCATGACCTCCGTCATCGCCGTGGAGGGCCTGCTCCCTCTCCTGGCCGACGACGGCAGCGTCGTGCTGTACAGCTCCATCGCCGCGTACCGGGGGTCCGGCGGGACGGGTGGGTACGGCGCCGCGAAGGCGGCCCTCCATTCGTACGTCCACAACCTCTCGGCGCGGCTGGGGCCACGCGGCATCAGCGCCAACGTGATCGCGCCGGGCTACGTCGCGGACACCGATCTCTTCGGCGGCACCCTGCCCGCCGCGCGGGAGTCCATGCTCGTCCGGCAGACCGCGCTGGGACGCGCGGGAGATCCGATGGACGTCGCGGAGCTCGGCTTCTACCTGTGCTCGAAGCCCGGCGGCTATGTCACCTCGCAGATTCTCCAGATCAACGGCGGCTCGTACCACGGCGTCTGACGCCGACGCACGGTCCGCGACCGCGTCCCTC
>NZ_JBLTJC010000235.1:0-16606 GCF_048158785.1 Streptomyces colwelliae
TCGGACGCGATAGTGCGTGTGGTGGTCTTGTGGTCGCGGTGCCCGGCGATCACGAGCGCGGTCGGCGTGGTAAGCCGTGTGGTGTCGGTATCAGAGGAGGAGGCGTCCCGCTGGCGGCGGCACTCAGCGCGAGGAGCAGCGCGGCCCCCAAG
Organism: Streptomyces colwelliae; assembly: GCF_048158785.1. Taxonomy (NCBI): domain Bacteria; kingdom Bacillati; phylum Actinomycetota; class Actinomycetes; order Kitasatosporales; family Streptomycetaceae; genus Streptomyces; species Streptomyces colwelliae. Next base: position 153 of record NZ_JBLTJC010000235.1, read on the forward strand.
GACATGCCGGCGGTGCGTCTGGACATCAATATGGCTTCCCCCGAAACCTCGTCTTCCCCCGGTCCCGCACCGGGGACTCTCAGGGATGCAAACGCACCCGGTTCCAGAGGGTCAATCGGTCGTATTGCGTACAAACGGGACGGAAGGTCACGCGTCCGCGAGGAGCCCCTCGTCCAGGAACTCCCGTACGTGGCCGAGAACTTGCGCCCGGTCCGTGCCCCGCAGCCCGATCGCCACATGGATGGAGAAACCGTCGAGGAGAGCACGGAGCCGGGCCGCGAAACGGTCCGGGTCGACGGCCCAGAACTCCCCCCGTGACACGCCCTCCGCGATCAGCGCGACCAGGTCGCGGTGCCAGACGCCCTCGATCGCGGCCTGCCGGTCGCGGGCGTCCTCGTCGGCGTTCTGCGAGCGGTTCCAGACCTCCAGCCACAGCGTCCAGTGCGGGTCGCGGTGCCCGTCCGGGACGTACAGGTCGACGTACGCGTCGACGCGCTCGCGGACCGTGGCTCCCGTACGGGTGAGCAAGCGTCCGCGCTCGGCGCCCAGCCTGCCCTCGCTCCACTCCAGGGCCTGAAGCAGGAGTTCGTCCTTGGAGTGGAAGTAGTAGAGGAGATGACCGCTGCTCATGCCGACCTCGCGGCCGAGCGCGGCCATGGTGAGCTGCTCCAGGCCACGTTCGGCGATCATGCGCACGGCTGCGGCGAGGACGTCCTCGCGCGGCGGCGCGTTCTTCCGCGCACCGGCCATCGTCCGACTCCCTCGCGCTGGGTTCTTAGATCTTCGGCTGCTGTTGGGTGACGCAGTGGATGCCTCCACCGCCCGCGAAGATCGTACGGGCGTCCACCAGCGTCACCGTCCGCTCGGGGAAGAGGCGCCGGAAGATGCCGGCGGCGATCTCGTCCCGCGGGTCGTCGAAGGCGCAGAGCACGACTCCGCCGTTGCAGAGGTAGTGGTTGATGTAGGAGTAGTCGACCCAGTCGCCGTCCTCGTCCTTGAGGACGGCCGGCGCCGGGACCTCTACGACCTCCAGTCGACGACCCTTCGCGTCGGTCTCGGCGCGGAGGAGGGCGAGGTACTCCCGCGAGCGGGCGTGGTCCGGGTGGGCCGGGTCGCGCTGGCTGTGGACCAGTACGGTGCCGGGCCGGGCGAAGGCCGCGACGATGTCGACGTGGCCCTGGGTGCCGTAGACGCCGTAGTCGCCGGTGAGGCCGTGCGGGAGCCAGATCGCCTTGGTGGTGCCGAGTCTGGCGTGGATCTCCGCCTCGACCTGCTCGCGCGTCCAGCCGGGGTTGCGTCCGGCGCCGAGCTGGACCGTCTCCGTGAGCAGCACCGTCCCCTCGCCGTCGACGTGGATCGCGCCGCCCTCGTTGACGAGCGTGCTGCCGAGTGCGGGGACTCCGGCCAGGTCGGCGACATGGCGGGCGATCTTGGAGTCATGTTCCCAGCGGGCCCAGTCCTGGGCGCCCCAGCCGTTGAACGTCCAGTCCACGGCGGCCAGTTGAGAGCCGTCCGTGACGAACGTGGGGCCGATGTCCCGCATCCACGCGTCGTCCAGTTCGCGCTCGACCAGGTCGACGTCCGGGCCGAGCAGCTCGCGCGCCGAGTCACCCTGACCCGGCCCGTGCACCATCGTCACCGGTTCGAAGCGACGCACGGCGCGGGCGACGGACGCCCAGGAGGCGCGGGCCTCCGCCAGTTCCTCGGCGTTGGAGAAGGTCGGGTTGGGCCCGGGCCAGGCCATCCAGGTGCGCTCGTGCGGGGCCCACTCGGGCGGCATACGGAAGCTCATCACAAGTACCGAGTCCCTTGGTGCTAGAGGAAGTAGAGGCGGTTGAGGGCGACCGAGTCGGCGGGCTCTGAGCGCAGCGGTTCGCCGTCGAGGGTGACCAGGCCTGTGCCCTGATCCACATCGACCGCTCCGGTACGGGAGTTGAGCCGCAGGTCGGCGGGCCCGATGCCCCGCGTACCGCGAACCGCCACTCGTCTACGGCGAGTTGGCATGGCGTCGCCGCCCTGGTCCAGGGCGGCCTGCGCGACGAAGGCCACGGAAATGTCGGCGGGCGTCGTGCCGTGCGCGCCGAACTGCGGTCCCAGGACGAGGGGTTCACAGGTGTCGGTCGCCGCGTTGGGGTCGCCGACCACGCCGTAGGCCGGGAACCCGGACTTCAGCACCAGCTGCGGTTTCGCGCCGAAGTACTCGGGGCGCCACAGCACGATGTCCGCCAGCTTGCCGACCTCGATGGAGCCGACCTCGTGCGAAAGCCCGTGTGCGATCGCGGGGTTGATGGTCAGCTTGGCGATGTAGCGCAGGACGCGGTCGTTGTCGTGGTCCGTCTCCGGGGAACCGTCGAGCGCGCCGAGTTCGGCCTTCATCTTCCCGGCCATCGCGAACGTACGGCGCACGGTCTCACCGGCCCGGCCCATGCCCTGCGCGTCCGACGAGGTGATGCCGATCGCGCCCAGGTCGTGCAGCACGTCCTCGGCGCCCATCGTCCCGGCGCGGATGCGGTCGCGGGCCATCGCCGCGTCGCCGGGCAGGTCGGTCTTCAGGTCGTGGACGGAGACGATCATGCCGTAGTGCTCGGCGACCGCGTCCCGGCCGAAGGGGAGGGTGGGGTTGGTGGAGGAGCCGATGACATTCCCAACTCCGGCCATCTTCAGGACATTCGGCACGTGTCCGCCGCCGCAGCCCTCGATGTGGAAGGCGTGGATCGTCCGGCCGTCCAGGACACGCAGGGTGTCCTCGACGGAGAGGCACTCGTTCAACCCGTCGCTGTGCAGGGCGACTTGGACGTCGTACTCCTCGGCGACCCGCAAAGCGGTGTCCAGCGCGCGGGTGTGGGCGCCCATGTCCTCGTGCACCTTGAAGCCGCTGGCCCCGCCTTCGGCCAACGCCTCGATCAGCGGCGCGTCCGAGGAAGACGAACCCCGGCCCAGGAAGCCGATGTTGACCGGCCAGGCGTCGAAGGCGTTGAAGGCGTGGCGCAGCGCCCAGGGCGAGTTGACGCCGACTCCCCAGACCGGGCCGAACTCCTGGCCGATGATCGTGGTCACCCCGGAGGCGAGCGACGCCTCCATGATGCGCGGCGACAGCAGATGGACGTGGGTGTCGACCGCGCCGGCGGTGGCGATGAGCCCCTCGCCGGAGACGATCGAGGTACCGGTGCCGACGACGACGTCCACGCCGTCGAGGGTGTCGGGGTTGCCGGCCCGCCCGATGGAACAGATCCGCCCTTCCCGGATCCCGATGGACACCTTGCGGATGCCCTGCGCCGCGTCGATCACCACCACATTGCTGATCACGACGTCACAGGTCTCGCGCACGGCGGCGGCCTTGAGGTGCAGTCCGTCGCGGGCGGTCTTGCCGAACCCGGCGAGGAACTCGTCGCCGTAGCGCTGCGCGTCGGACTCGACCCGAATCGTCAGCCCCGAGTCGCCGAGGCGGACGCGGTCGCCGGCGCGGGGGCCGTGGGTGGCGGCGTACTCGTACGGGTTCACAGCTCAACTCCCAGGTAACCGCAGGCAGTCGCGCGCCGCAGCGCCTCCGTCTTCGCGCCCGGCGCGTCCAGCGGGCCGTCGACTAGGCCCGCGAAACCGATCGCGATCCGCTCGCCGCCGATGGGCAGCAGGCCGACCTCGGCGCTCTCGCCCGGCCCGAAGCGGACGGACGATCCGGCGGGTACGGCGAGGCGCATGCCGTAGGCCTCGGCGCGGGGGAAGTCGAGGCGCGGGTTGGCCTCGAAGAAGTGGAAGTGGGAGGTCACGGAGACGGGGACGGTCGCGGTGTTGGTGACGGTGACGCGGACGACGGCCTCGGGTTCGGCGTGCGGCGGTCCCGGGAGCAGGGCGCCCGGGGCATCGGCCGCGAGTCCCCCGCCGATCGGGTCCGAGACCACCGCGAGCCGCGAACCGTCGTCGAAGACGGCCTCGACATGCACCTCGGTGACGATGTCGGCGACACCCGGCAGGACGTCGTCGGGGCCGAGGACGGAGCGGGCGCGCTCGATGGCCTCGGCCAGCCGCCTCCCGTCCCGGGCGGCCTCGCACACCGTGTCCGCGATGAGCGCGGTGGCCTCCGGCACGTTGAGCCGCAGACCGCGCGCCTTGCGGGCGCGGGCCAGTTCTGCGGCCGAGAACAGCAGCAGCCGGTCGCGTTCCGTGGGGGTGAGCCTCATCCCATATCCCTCCTTTAGAGCATCACTCTAAACCTTAGAACCCATCTCTGGAATGGTTGACGCGCGACCACACCTCGGTTCACATTGAACGTCACTCTAAGAAAGAGGTGGCCCCATCATGCCGATCGAACAACGCGGAGTCGACACCGTCCCCGACGCGGAACGCACCAGCGGTCCACGTGACCTGGTGTCGATCCTGCTCGGTTCCAACCTCTGTCTCGGCGTGATCATCTTCGGCTGGCTGCCGCCGTCGTTCGGCCTCGGCTGGTGGGCGTCGGTGAGCTCGATCGTGGCAGGCACGGTGGTCGGGACGGTGTTCACGGCACCGCTGGCCCTGGTCTCCCTGCGCACCGCCACCAACCTGTCGACGTCCTCCGGCGCCCAGTTCGGGGTGCGGGGCCGGCTGGTCGGCTCGGTCGTGGGACTCCTCCTCGCCCTCGGCTACACCGCGCTGACCGTGTGGATCGGCGGCGATGTGATGGTGGGCGTGCTGGGGCGGTTGTTCGGGCTGCCGGCGGACGGGGCGTCGTACGCCGTCGTGTACACGCTGCTCGCCGGGGCGACCGTCGCGGGCGCGGTCTACGGCTACCGGGTGCTGCTCGCGATGTCCCGCGTGCTCTCGGTCGGCATGACGGCTCTGCTGGCCCTGGGAGTGATCGCGTACGCCCCGCACTTCACGACCGACGCGCTGCCGGGGACGGGCGGCTATCTGCTGGGCGGGTTCTGGCCGACGTGGTGCCTGGCGACGGTGGCGGCGGGACTGTCCGGGCCGATCGCGTTCATCACCCTCCTCGGCGACTACACGCGCTACATCTCCCCGGCCCGCCACACCTCCCGCACGGTCCTGCACGCGACCTGGCTCGGCCTGATCGCCGGTCTCCTGGTGCCCCAACTCTTCGGCACGTTCACGGCGTTCGGGGCGCGGGCGGCCCTCGACTACGCGGGCCCGCTGGTGTCGGCGTCGCCCACCTGGTACCTGGTCCCGCTGCTGCTCGCCGCCTCGGCGGGGTCGGTCGGCAACGCCGGGCTGATGCTCTACTCCATGGGCCTCGACCTGGACGCGATCCTGCCCCGCGCGTCCCGGGCCCGGGCCACGTGCGCGGTCGCGGTCGTCGCCACGGCCTGTGTCTTCGTCGGGCACTACGCCTGGAACGCCCAGTCCGCGATGACGTCCTTCGTGCTCCTGCTGACGGCGATCGGCACACCGTGGGCGGTCATCACGCTCATCGGCTTCGTACGGTGCCGGGGGATGTACGACGCGGACGCGCTGCAAGTCTTCAACCGCCGCTCGCGGGGCGGCACTTACTGGTTCCGGGCGGGCTGGAACATCCCGGCGGTGATCTCCTGGGCGGTGGGCGCGGGGGTCGGGCTGCTCGCCGTGTCGCTGCCGTCGTACGAAGGGCCGCTGCTGTCACTCACCGGCGGGGTGGACTGTAGCTTCCTGCTGTCGGGGGCGGTCGGCGGGCTGGCGTACGTCCTGTTGACGACGAAGGCCGCCGCGGACACCGAGTCCGCGACGGCCCCCGAGATGACCAGTCGTGTCTAGCCGAGCTTGTGCATCCAGCCGTGCTTGTCGGGGCTGTCGCCGCGCTGGATGTCGAGGAGGGCGCCGCGCAGACGGAGGGTGACCTCGCCGGGCTCGCCGTCGGACTGCCGCCACTCGGCACCGGTGCGCTTGACCGTGCCGACCGGGGTGATGACCGCGGCCGTACCGCAGGCGAAGACCTCGGTCAGCGTGCCGTTCTCGGAGTCGCGCTGCCACTGGTCGACGGAGACGCGGCCCTCCTCGGGCTCGTAGCCGAGGTCGCGGGCGAGGGTGAGGAGGGAGTCGCGGGTGACGCCCTCCAGGATGGAGCCGGTGAGGGTGGGGGTGATGATCTTGTTGCCGTACACGAAGTACAGGTTCATGCCGCCGAGTTCCTCGACCCACTTGCGCTCGACCGCGTCGAGGTAGCAGACCTGGGCGCAGCCCTGCTCGGCGGCCTCGGCCTGGGCGAGGAGGGAGGCTGCGTAGTTGCCGCCGGTCTTGGCGTCGCCCATGCCGCCGGGGACGGCGCGGACGTGGTCCTCGGAGACCCAGATGGAGACGGGCTTCACGCCGCCGGGGAAGTAGGCGCCGGCCGGGGAGGCGATGACCAGGAAGAGGTACTCGTTGGCGGGCTTCACGCCCAGGCCGACCTCGGTCGCGATCATGAACGGGCGCAGGTAGAGGGACTCCTCGCCGCCGTGCGCCGGGACCCAGTCGCGGTCCTGCTGGACCAGCACGTCACAGGCCTCGATGAACGTCTCGACCGGCAGCTCGGGCATGCCGAGGCGGCGGGCGGAGGTCTGGAAGCGGCGGGCGTTCTTCTCGGGGCGGAAGGTGGCCACCGAGCCGTCGGCCTGCCGGTAGGCCTTGAGTCCCTCGAAGATCTCCTGCGCGTAGTGCAGGGTCATGTTCGCGGGGTCGAGGGAGAGCGGGCCGTACGGCACGAGCTGGCCGTCGTGCCAGCCGCGGCCCTCGGTCCACTTGATCGTCACCATGTGGTCGGTGAAGTGGCGGCCGAACCCGGGGTTCGTCAGAATCGCGTCGCGCTCGGCGGCGGAAAGTGGCGAGGCCGAGGGCTTGAGCTCGATCGTGGGCGTCGTCATGAGTGGTTGTCCTTCACCGGTTGTGTGTGACGGGCCGCGCTCACGCCCTCGACTGCCAGTGGCCAGTGTTAGGACGTCCGAGCATTCCCTCATTCCGCGGCTCCGCGTTCGATTATCGCGCGGGGAGGACCGTGGACGAAAACGGCGTGAATGCGACCCAGGGATGATGGTGGCACCCGGCGGGGACGTAAGAAAAGCCGCCGGGTGCGGTTGCGACCCGGCGGCTTCGAAATACTGCGTGAGATTTCGAGTGGTCGGCGGGTCAGCCGGCTACTCGTACGGCGAGCGCGTCGCCGATCTCGGTGGTGCTGCGCGCGGGCTTGCCGGTGCGCTCCGCGAGGTCGGCGGAGACGGCTTCCTCGATGCGGACGGCCTCGGACTCGTAGCCGAGGTGACGCAGCAGGAGGGCGACGGACAGGACCGTGGCGGTGGGGTCGGCCTTGCCCTGGCCCGCGATGTCGGGTGCGGAGCCGTGCACGGGCTCGAACATCGAGGGGAACTCGCCGGACGGGTTGATGTTCCCGCTCGCGGCGACGCCGATGCCGCCGGAGACGGCCGCGGCGAGGTCGGTGATGATGTCGCCGAAGAGGTTGTCGGTGACGATCACGTCGAAGCGGGCCGGGTCGGTGACGAGGTAGATCGTCGCCGCGTCGACGTGGATGTAGTCGGTGGTGACCTCGGGGAACTCGGCCGCGACCTTGTTGAACACGTTCGTCCACAGGTGGCCCGCGAAGGTCAGCACGTTGTTCTTGTGGACCAGCGTGAGCTTCTTGCGCGGACGGGCCTGGGCGCGGGCGAAGGCGTCACGGACGACGCGCTCGACACCGAAGGCCGTGTTGACGGAGACCTCGGTGGCGACCTCGTGCTCGGTGCCCTTGCGAATGGTGCCGCCGTTGCCGGTGTACGGCCCCTCGGTACCCTCGCGGACCACGACGAAGTCGATCTCCGGCTCACCGGCGAGGGGGGTCGCCACTCCCGGGAGCAGCTTGCTCGGCCGCAGGTTGACGTGGTGGTCGAAGGCGAAGCGCAGCTTGAGCAGGAAACCCCGCTCCAGCACACCGGACGGGACCGACGGGTCACCGATCGCGCCCAGCAGGATCGCGTCGTGCGGCTTCAGCGCGGCCAGGTCGGCGTCGGTGAGGGTCTCACCGGTGGCGTGGTAGCGCCGGGCGCCGAAGTCGAACTCCTTGGTCTCCAGCTTCACATCCTGCGGAAGGACGGCGGAGAGGACTTTCAGACCTTCGGCCACGACTTCCTGACCGATGCCGTCACCGGGGATCACTGCGAGATCGATGCTGCGAGACATGCCCGCCACCGTACTCCGCGTCCCATGGGATGACACCGGGTGTCCATGATGCGGACTGGGGCGGATAGTTCTCGGGCGTCGGCGTCAGCCATTCGACCGGTGTTCACCCTTATGCCGGGAGGCCGTTGGACTCCTGGGGGAGTTTCATCGACATGGAGACACCTGACGTCGGCATCCCGGAGCACCTCGCGGTCCGGATGAGCATGGCCGAGCAGTACGAGTACCTGCGCACGAAGCTGACCAGGCGCCGCACGCTGGTGACGGCGGGCGCGGTGGCGGCGGGCGGCCTGCTGACGGGGTGCGCCGGCAAGGGGACCACCGACGGCAAGGCGGCCGGCGGGAAAACGAGCGGCCCCGCCACATCGAAGGTGCCCGGCGCCGTCGTCACCCCCTTCGGCCGCCATCTCGCCTTCGGCGCCGACCCGAAGACGGAGATGCGGATCTCCTGGCAGGTCCCGTTCGCGGTCAGGAAGCCGTACGTACGCGCCGGGACGAGGCCGGACGACCTGAACCACCGGATCACCGCCGAGGTACGCGCCCTGCACACCCCCGGGCTGACCGGCGTCCGCCCCGCGGTCGAGCAGTACTACGTCCACGCGGCCCTGAACGACCTCCGCCCCGGCACGACGTACTACTACGGCGTCGGCCACGAGGGCTACGACCCGGCGGCACCGGCACACCGCTCGACGATCGGTTCGTTCCGTACGGCGCCGGCGAACCCGGAGAAGTTCGTGTTCACGGCCTTCGGCGACCAGGGCGTGAGCAACGCGGCCGCCGCCAACGACCATGTCATCCTGCGCGAGAACCCCGCCTTCCACCTCCACGCCGGCGACATCTGCTACGCCGACACCAACGGCCAGGGCAAGACGACGGACGGCTACGACCCGACGTACTGGAACCTGTTCCTCAAGCAGAACGAGCCCGTCTCCCGTTCCGTCCCGTGGATGGTGACGACCGGCAACCACGACATGGAGGCCTGGTACTCCCCCGACGGCTACGGCGGCCAGCTCGCCCGCTGGTCCCTCCCGGAGAACGGCTTCGACCCGGCGCACGCGCCGGGCGTGTACTCCTTCGTCTACGGCAACGTCGGCGTCGTGGCGCTCGACGCGAACGACGTGTCGTACGAGATCACCGCCAACCTCGGCTACACGGACGGGAAGCAGACGAAGTGGCTGGACGGCCGGCTGCGTGAGCTGCGGGCGACGAAGGGGGTCGACTTCGTGGTCGTCTTCTTCCACCACTGCGCGTACTCGACCTCCTCGCACGCCTCGGACGGCGGGGTACGGGCCGAGTGGCTGCCGCTGTTCGCGAAGCACCAGGTGGACCTGGTGATCAACGGCCACAACCACGTCTACGAGCGGACCGACGCGATCAGGGACAACGCGGTCGGCAGGGCGGTGCCGATCGGCGCGTCCACCGATCCGACGCGGGACGGGATCGTCTACGTCACGGCGGGCGGCGGCGGCCGGGATCTGTACGGCTTCCCGGCGGGCGTGAAGGAGAGCTACGAGGGGCACGTCACGCGGCACGGGACGGTCGACACCGTGCAGTGGGCGAAGGGCCAGCACACGCGGGCGGAGACGGTGGAGTGGTCGCGGGTGCGCTACCGGGGCTTCTCCCTCCTCTCGGTGGAGGCGGAGAGCGGCAGCACGCCCCGGCTCAAGGTCTCGGCCCTGGACGGGGACGGTAAGCGCATCGATCACTTCGAGGTGCGGCGCGGTCACTGAGACCGCGCCGCACCCCGTGCGGGCGCGGCTCCCGGTAAGTGGTGACTGCTGGCAGTCAGGTGGCTCAGTGGCCGGTCTCGCCGCCGTTGTCCCGGCGGTCGAGGGCGCGCTGGAGGGCGGCGGCGGCGTTCTTGCGCTCGGACTCGCTCGTGCGGGACACGTGGCGGACTCGGCGGCGGGCGGTCGTCTCGGCCATGGAGAATCGACTCCTTCGATAAATCCTGGAGTGCGGAAGGGATGTGCGAGACGCCGGAGGGGGCGGGGAGCGACGGACCGCAGGGGTTGCCTGCATGCTGTCCGGCTCACGACCGCCATTCGCTTGGTCTAGCGAGACGTTCGGCTCCTACAAAGCTAGGACAGGACTCCGCATCTGTCTCCACAATTACTCGGACTTCCTACTATCTGAGACGGTGAAACGAGTCACACGGCGCTGACCTGCGATTTCCTTCCGGCACGCAGCTCGCGGACGAGGGCCCGGACGGCCGTCGTCGCGGCCAGTTCGGGAGTGGTCACGTAGCCGACCGTCCGCGTCGGCCGCCCCGTCCCGAGATCGGTGACCGCGACCGAGGGTGGCGCCCCGGTGAGGGAGAGCCTGGGCATGATGGCCATGCCGAAACCGCTGCCCACCATGGAGAGCACCGCCCCGTCGTCCTCGGCGCGCACCGTCGCCGCCGGGATCCAGTCCTGCGCGGCCCACCAGGCGCGCGTGTAGGAGGAGCAGTTCTCGGCCCAGTCGACCAGCGGCAGCGAGCGCGGCGCCGGGTGACCGGCCGGGTGCACCAAGGCGTACGGCTCTTCCAGGAGTACGTCGCCCACCAGCCCCGGCGGGACCGGCGAACCGGTGCCGATGGTCGCGATACCGAGGTCGGCACGCCCCTCGGCCACCTCGCCGGCGGTGCCGGGCCCGATCTCGCGGACCACCCGCACGGTCGGCTCGATCCCGGGGTGGGAGACGGCGAGGCGCTCCAGCACCGGCGGCAGCAGATACAGGGCCGCGCTCCGGAAGGCGGCGATACGCAGCGGCCCGCCGACCACGCCCGTCCCGGCACCTCGCGTCTCGGCGACCATCACCTCCAGCATCCGCAGCACACGGCGTGCGTGCGCGACGGCCCGCGCACCGGCGGGCGTGGGCCGGGCACCGTACCGCCCGCGCTCGAACAGCACGACGCCCAGCTTCCGTTCGATGCCGCGCACCGCGTGCGAGACGGCGGACTGGGTGCTCCCGAGCCGGGCACCGGCCGCCGAGAAACCTCCCTCGTCGGCCACCGCGACCAAGGTCCTGAGCTCCTGCGGCGCAAGATCGACAGACTGCACTCGGGGTCTCCCACCTGCTGCTATGAGGACGATTCATGGACCGACTCGTTCCATGAGCGCAACCGTCTCCCCGACCCCCGCATTCCTGTCTACGGTCCCGTCCCATGACCAAGACCGACATCGCGCTCACCGTGCACCAGACGTCCCGCCCGGCCGGCTTCCCCTCCCCCGCCCAGTTCCGCTTCGTGGAGTCACCCGTCCCGGAGCCGGCCCCGGGCACGGTGCTGGTCGAGAACCTCTACTGGTCCGTCGACCCCTACCACCGCGAAATGATGGACGGCGACTTCGAGTTGAACGCCCCGCTGGAGGGCCGCGCCCTCGGCCGGATCGTCGCCTCCCGCGACCCGGCGCTGCCCGAGGGCGAGATCGTCTTCCACCGCGAGGGCTGGCGCACGCACTCGGTCGTACGGCCCGAGGAGGTCCGCCGGCTCCCTCACCACGACGGGGTTCCGCTGTCCGCCTACCTGAGCGTGCTCGGCGGCACCGGTCTGACGGCGTACGTCGGCCTCACCCGGATCGCTCGACTCCGCGAGGGGGACGACGTGTTCGTGTCCGCGGCGGCGGGCGGAGTCGGCACGGCGACCGGACGCTTCGCCAAGCTGCTGGGGGCGGGCCGGCTGATCGGCAGCGCGGGATCGGCGGAGAAGGTCACGTACCTGACGGAGCACGTGGGTTACGACGCGGCCTTCGACTACCGCACCGCTCCCGTGGCCGAACTCCTCGCCGAGGCGGCCCCCGACGGCATCGACCTGTTCGTCGACAACGTCGGAGGCGACCAACTCGGCGCCGCGGTGGGCGCGTTGCGCGAACGCGGGCGAGTGGTGCGCATCGGCACGGTCGGCCAGTACAACACCCCCGACGCGCCGCCCGTGCTCTTCAACCACGCCGACGTCGTGGAGAAGAGCCTGCGCATCGAGGGCTTCCTGGTGCGCGACTACCGGGACGTGCAGGAGGAGTTGTACGAGTTCGCCGTACCGCACCTGCGCGCCGGGACGCTGGCCCTGGACGAGACGGTGGTGGACGGCTTCGAGCTGATCGTGGAGGCGTTCCTGTCGATGCTGCGGGGCGGGAACACGGGCAAGATCCTTGTACGGGCGACAGCGTGACGGTCCGTCAGAGCACGTCCCCGTCACGCCAGTCGAAGAGCAGATCGCTGCCGAGGTCGAGGGGCCCGGCGAGCGCGGGCCGGACGTACGTACTCTCCTCCTCCTCGGGCAGGTGGACGATCCCGTCCGGACCGAGGGCGGAGATCTTGCCGCCCCACAGCCGCCAGCCGCGCGCGATGTAGAGACGGGCCCCGTCGTCACTGGCGCCGAGCAGCCCGACGTCGTAGGCGTGATCGACGATCCGCTCCAGCTCGGCCATGACGAGCCCCCCGTACCCCTGGCGCCGGGCGTCGGGCCGTACGCCGACCCCCTCCACATACCCGACCCGCAGCCACCGCCCCCGGTACCGCACCCGGCGCATGACCACCGAGCCGTGCGCGACGAGCCCGGTGTCGTCGGCGAGCAGCGCGTGGACGCCGCCGAGGCCGTGCTCCCAGTCCTGGTCGGTGAGGTCACCGTCGAAGGCGGCGTCCAGCAGTTCACGGGCGGCGCGGCGGTCGGCCGGGGTGAGGTCGGCCGTGTGGGCGGTGCGCATACGGATGGTCACGGGGTCAGTATCGGAGACGGGGGCTCCCCGGCCCGGCCCATTCGGAGAAACACCGAGGGGCCAGGCGATCGCCCAGCCCCTCATGTCAACCGACCGGACGTCAGCCCATGTGCGGGTACGCGTAGTCCGTCGGTGCCACCAGGGTCTCCTTGATGGCGCGGGTCAGGGTCCAGCGCATCAGGTTCTGCGGGGCGCCGGCCTTGTCGTTGGTGCCGGAGGAGCGGCCGCCGCCGAAGGGCTGCTGGCCGACGACCGCGCCGGTGGACTTGTCGTTGATGTAGAAGTTGCCGGCCGCGTAGCGGAGCTTCTCCATCGTGTACGCCGCCGCCGCGCGGTCGTTGGAGATGACCGCGCCCGTCAGCGCGTAGTCCGAGACCGACTCCATCTGGGTCAGCATCTCGTCGTAGTTCTCGTCCTCGTAGACGTGGACCGCGAGGAACGGGCCGAAGTACTCCGTCGTGAAGACCTCGTTGGCCGGGTCGCTGCACTCGACGACCGTCGGGCGGACGAAGTAGCCGACCGAGTCGTCGTACGAACCGCCCGCGACGATCGTGCAGTTGGGGTCCGCCTTCGCGCGGTCGATCGCCGCCTTGTTCTTGGCGAAGGAGCGCTCGTCGATGACCGCGCCGATGAAGTTCGACAGGTCGGTGACGTCACCCATCGTCAAGTAGTCGACCTCGGCGGCGAATTCCTCCTTGAAACCGGAGTTCCAGATCGACGCCGGGATGTACGCCCGGGAGCTCGCGGAGCACTTCTGGCCCTGGTACTCGAAGGAGCCCCGGGTCAACGCCGTCTTCAACACGGCGCGGTCCGCGCTCGGGTGGGCGACGACGAAGTCCTTGCCGCCGGTCTCGCCGACCAGACGCGGGTACGAGCGGTACTTCTCGATGTTGTTGCCGACCGTCTTCCACAGGTACTGGAAGGTCTTCGTCGACCCGGTGAAGTGGATGGCGGCCAGATCGCGGTGCTCCAGGGCGACCTTGGAGACCTCGATGCCGTCACCGGTGACGAGGTTGATGACGCCCTTGGGGAGACCAGCCTCCTCCAGCAACTGCATGAGGAGGACCGCGGAATGGGTCTGCGTCGGGCTCGGCTTCCACACAACCACGTTGCCCATGAGAGCCGGGGCCGTCGGCAGGTTACCCGCGATCGCCGTGAAGTTGAAGGGCGTGATCGCGTAGACGAAGCCTTCGAGCGGGCGGTGGTCGAGGCGGTTCCAGACGCCCGCGGAGTTCGCCGGGGGCTGCTCGGCGAGCAGGTCTCGGGCGTACTTGACGTTGAAGCGCCAGAAGTCGACGAGCTCGCAGGGACAGTCGATCTCGGCCTGCTGGGCGGTCTTGGACTGACCGAGCATGGTGGACGCGGCGAGGGTCTCGCGCCAGGGGCCGGAGAGCAGTTCGGCGGCGCGCAGGATGATCGCGGCACGGTCGTCGAAGGACATCGCACGCCAGGCGGGCGCGGCGGCGAGGGCCGCGTCGATCGCGTCCTGGGCGTCGCCCTGGGTGGCGTTGGCGTACGTACCGATCCGGGCCTTGTGGTTGTGCGGCTGTACGACGTCCACGCGCTCGCCGCCGCCCAGCCGCTTCTCGCCGCCGATGGTCATCGGCAGGTCGATCGGGTTCTCGGCCAGCTCCTTGAGCTTGACCTCAAGACGGGCACGCTCGGGAGAACCGGGCGCGTAGCCGTGCACCGGCTCGTTGACGGGGGTGGGGACCTGGGTCACAGCGTCCATGAGATCCGTAACTCCTTGTACGTGAGCGGGTGTTGGGGTCAATCCCTGGTCAGCCTCGGTCGGCCTCGGTCAGCTCTTGGTGAGGGTCGACCGTGCGAAGAAGAGGAGGTTGGCCGGCTTCTCCGCCAGGCGGCGCATGAAGTATCCGTACCAGTCCGTGCCGTAGGCGGTGTAGACGCGCATCCGGTGTCCCTCGGCGGCGAGCCGCAGGTGCTCGTCACTCCTGATCCCGTAGAGCATCTGGAACTCGTACTCGTCGAGCTTGCGGCCCGCCCGCCGGGCGAGTTCCTGGCCGATGGAGATGAGGCGCGGGTCGTGGGAGCCGATCATCGGGTACCCCTCGCCCTCCATCAGGATGCGCAGGATCCGGACGTACGCCTTGTCGATCTCGTGCTTCTGCTGGTACGCGACCTCGGCGGGCTCCTTGTACGCGCCCTTCACGAGCCGTACGCGGCTGCCGGCCTCGGCGAGCCGGCGGGCGTCGGACTCGGTGCGGAAGAGGTAGGCCTGGATGACGCAGCCGGTCTGCGGGAAGTCCTTCCGCAGTTCCTCGTGGATCGCGAACATCGAGTCGAGGGTGGTGTGGTCCTCGGCGTCGAGCGTGACGGTCGTACCGATGGCGGCGGCGGCCTCGACGACGGGCCGGACGTTGGCGAGGGCCAGCTCGTGGCCACCGTCCAGCGCCTGGCCGAACATGGACAGCTTGATGGACATCTCGGCCCGGGTGCCCAGCTCCAACTCCTTGAGCCGGTCGACGAGTTGGAGGTACGCGTCGCGGGCGGCGGCGGCCTGCTCGGGGGTGGTGATGTCCTCGCCGACGACGTCCATCGTCAGCTCAAGCCCCTTGGCGGTGAGCTCCTGGACAATCGGCACGATCTCGTCCACGGTCTCGCCGGGGATGAAGCGGTCGACGACCTGCTTGGTCACCGGCGCCGCCGAGATCAGCCGACGCATCTGATCGCTGCGCGAGGCGGCGAGAATCACGGGACCCAGCACGGGGTACCTCCAAGCAGTCGGACATCGGACATACGGGAACCACCGTGAAACCTAGGGTTGTCTCCGATCGTCGACCATCGACAGCTGTCACGCATCCGTGCCGCAGATCTCAGACAGATGTATGAAGGCGGCGCGATTATGCGGGAGAATGCCCGGGTGACATCCGATTCCAGAGGCGACTACCAGGAGCTCGTGGACGAGATCTCGGAACTCCTCGGCGCCCCCGCGACCCTGGAGAACCGCGACTTCGAGCTGATCGCCTTCGGGCTCTACGACGGTGAGGGCGACCTGGACCCGTCGGCGCTGGACCCGGTCCGCACCCGCTCGATCCTGACCCGGCGCTCCACAGCGGCGATCCGCACCTGGTTCGAGGGCTTCGGCATCACGCGCGCCACCGGCCCGGTCCGCATCCCGCCGACCCCCGAGGCGGGCGTCTACCGCGGCCGCATCTGCCTCCCCGTACGCCATCGGGGTGTCGTCCTCGGCTACGTCTGGCTCCTGGACGACGACGATCCGGGCCCCGCCGCTCCGCAACTGGACGCGGCGATGAAGGTGACGGCCCGGATCGGCGATCTCCTCGCGGACGAGGCACAGGCGGGCGCCGACCTCACGCGCGAACTCCGCGCGGTCCTCACCGCCGAACGCGGCTGGCAGCGCGACATGGCGGTCGCCGCCCTCCGCACGGCCCTCGGCCCACGCGGCGACGGCCCGCACGCGGTGGTCTGCGTCGCCCCCTGGCCGTCCGCCGACCCGGACGACGCCCCGTCGGCCCGTACGATCCCGCACGCGACGGCGCTGTGCACGGTGCCGTGGGGGGCGGCGGAGCAGCAGTGCCTGGCGGTACTGGTACGGCTGCGCTCGACGGACGTACACACACCGGCGGCGAGTGCGGCGGCACGGGTGTTGGGGGATGTGCG
>NZ_JBLTJC010000236.1:0-16599 GCF_048158785.1 Streptomyces colwelliae
CGACCCCACCCCGGATCCAGGACCGCCCCGCCGTGCCTCGGCGGCTTCCTCCTCGTCGCGCCGGTGCTTCCCCCGCCGGGCACGTCGAGGACCCAGGTCGTCAGTCCCCTCGCCCAGTCCGCCACCGCGATGCATATCTCCACCCGACTGCTTTTCCAGGACGCGTGGCCCTCGCCGCGCAACCCGATCATCGTGTCAGTGACCTCCCCCACGGCCGCCCGCCGAAACGTGCGCTGAAACACCTGTCCGCAGGATCTGCGCAAGCCCTGAACACCGTCGCCCGCATGAGCTGTGTGTGTCTGTGTGTATCAGGTCCCAGTCTCGCAGACGGGTGGGGGCCCCTGCCCGGACTCCCGCCGCCTACCCTGAGGAGGTCACTGAGTCACCGGAGCCCCAGCTCATCCCGAGAAGTCCGAGAAGCCGGAGAAGTCGCAGGTCATGACCGAAACGCCCAGCGGAACGCCACGCGAAACGCCCAGCGGAGGGGCGAGCGGAGCGCCGCACGCCCTGCCCTATCCATACGATGCGCCCGTCTCGCAGGCTCTCTTCGACCGTGCGTCGGTCGTCACACCGGGCGGCGTGAACTCCCCGGTGCGCGCCTTCCGCGCCGTCGGCGGCACGCCCCGGTTCATGGTCTCCGGCAACGGTCCCTATCTGACGGACGCGGACGGGCGCGAGTACGTCGACCTCGTCTGCTCCTGGGGGCCGATGATCCTCGGGCACTCCCAGCCCGACGTGATCGCCGCCGTCCACGACGCCGTCTCGCGCGGCACCTCCTTCGGTACCCCCGGTGAGGGCGAGGTCGCGCTCGCCGAGGAGATCGTCGCCCGCGTCGAGCCCGTGCAGCAGGTGCGGCTCGTCAGCAGCGGGACCGAGGCCACCATGTCCGCGATCCGGCTGGCCCGCGGGTTCACCGGGCGCCCCAAGGTCATCAAGTTCGCCGGCTGCTACCACGGTCACGTCGACGCGCTCCTCGCCGCCGCCGGTTCCGGTGTCGCCACCTTCGCGCTGCCCGACACCCCCGGCGTCACCGGCGCCCAGGCCGGCGACACGATCGTCCTGCCGTACAACGACCTCGAAGCCGTCAACGAGGCCTTCCATCGGCATCCCGGTGAGATCGCCTGCGTTATTACGGAGGCTTCGCCCGGGAACATGGGGGTCGTGCCGCCTGTCGCCGGGTTCAACCAGGGGCTCAAGGACGCCTGCTCGAAGAACGGTGCGCTCTTCATCTCCGACGAGGTCATGACCGGGTTCCGGACCAGCCGGGCAGGGTGGTTCGGGATCGACGGCGTCGTGCCCGATCTCATGACCTTCGGGAAGGTCATGGGCGGTGGCTTCCCCGCCGCCGCGTTCGGCGGGCGTGCCGACATCATGGCGCACCTCGCTCCCGCCGGGCCCGTCTACCAGGCCGGCACCCTCTCCGGAAACCCCGTCGCGACCGCCGCCGGCCTCGCCCAGCTGCGCCTCCTCGACGACGCGGCCTACGACACGATCGACGCCGTATCCGCGCAGATCCAGTCGCTCGTCACCGAGGCGCTCAGCAAGGAAGGTGTCGCGCACCGGATCCAGAACGCCTCCAACATGTTCTCCGTGTTCTTCACCGACCGCAGCGTGCGCAACTACGAGGACGCCAAGGCGCAGGAGTCGTACCGCTTCACCGCGTTCTTCCACTCGATGCTGGCGAGCGGGGTCTATCTGCCGCCCTCGTCCTTCGAGTCCTGGTTCGTGTCCACGGCCCACGACGAACGGGCCATCCAGCGGATCGCCGACGCCCTCCCGGCGGCGGCCCGAGCGGCGGCGGAGGCCACAGCAGCATGACCGGCACGAACAGCAACTCCACTGACAACACCAGTGACATCACCGTCGTCCACGTGATGCGGCACGGCGAAGTCGCCAACCCCGACGGGGTGTTGTACGGGCGTCTGCCCGGTTATCACCTCTCCGAACTCGGGCGGCAGATGGCCGACCGGGTCGCCGAGCACCTCTCCTCCCGCGATGTCACGCACGTCGTCGCCTCCCCGCTGGAGCGCGCGCAGGAGACCGCCACGCCGATCGCCAAGGCGCACGGGCTCGACCTCGCGACCGACGGGCGGCTCATCGAGGCCGACAACGTCTTCCAGGGCAAGACCTTCGGCGTAGGGGATGGCGCGCTGAAGAAGCCCGACAACTGGAAGTACCTGGTCAACCCGTTCAAGCCGTCCTGGGGTGAGCCCTACGTCGACCAGGTCGTCCGCATGATGGCCGCGCTGGACGCCGCCAAGGACGCCGCGCGCGGGCACGAAGCCGTGCTGGTCAGTCATCAGCTGCCGATCTGGATCGTGCGGTCGTACGTCGAGCGGCGCCGGCTGTGGCACGACCCGCGCAAGCGGCAGTGCACGCTCGCGTCCCTGACGACCTTCACCTACCGGGGCGACAAGATCGTGTCCGTCGGCTACACCGAGCCGGCCCGTGATCTCGTCCCGGCCCATCTCCTCGCGGGCGCCAAGCCCGTCAAGGGGAAGGACAAGGCGTTCGGCGCCTGACAAACGCGGGTTGACCACTCGTCAGGGGCAGGTCTCGTGACAGCCCCGTGACATTTGTTTCGCAACCCACATCGTTCACGGCGAACTTTCCTGTCCGTCGCGTCCTCTCACAGGTAGACCACAGAGGACGCGACGGATGGGGAAGCAATGCGGAGTCTCACTCGACGGGGAGCGCTCGGAGTCGGTGCGGGCGCCGCGGCGGCCGTAGGACTCGCGGGGTGCGGGACGCTCGGTTCGGACGGGTCGAAGCCCTCCACCGGCGGTTCCGGCAAGGGGTCCTCCGGTGGTCCCACCAAGTCCCTGGAGCCCCGCGCCAAGCCCATCGGTGACGGCTCCACGTCCTTCACCGGCGCCCAGCCCAAGCAGCCCGCGAAGCCCGTGCCGCTGGAGCCGGGGCAGACCCCGCCGCAGTTCGTGATCTTCTCCTGGGACGGCGCGGGCGAGGTGGGCAACGGACTGTTCCCCCGCTTCCTCGACCTCGCCAAGCAGCACGGCGCGAGCATGACCTTCTTCCTCTCCGGCATCTATCTGCTGCCCGAGTCGAAGAAGCGCCTGTACAACCCGCCGAACAACGCCCGCGGCGCCTCCGACATCGGCTACCTCACCGACGAACACGTCAAGGCGACGCTGACCAACGTCCGGCGCGCGTGGCTGGAGGGCCACGAGATAGGCACCCACTTCAACGGCCACTTCTGCTCCGGCTACGGCACGGTCGGCAACTGGACGCCCCAGCAGTGGCGCAGCGAGATCGACCAGGCCAAGTCCTTCGTCAAGGAGTGGCGCACCAACACCGGCTGGACCGACCTGCCGTCCCTGCCCTTCGACTACGAGAAGGAACTCGTCGGCGGCCGTACGCCCTGTCTCCTCGGCCAGGACAACCTGCTGCCCACCGCCCGCTCCCTCGGCTGGCGCTACGACGCCTCCTCGCCCGGCGGCCGCCAGGTCTGGCCCGTGAAGCGCAACGGCGTGTGGGACTACCCGCTCCAGGCGGTCCCCTTCCCCGGGCACAGCTTCGAAGTCCTCTCGATGGACTACAACATGCTGGCCAACCAGTCGGTCAACTCCACCAACGCGCCCGCCTACAACTACCCGGGCTGGCGTACGCAGGCCGCGCAGGCCTACATATCCGGCTTCCAGCGCGCCTACGAGTCCAACCGTGCCCCCTTCTTCATCGGCAACCACTTCGAGCACTGGAACGGCGGCATCTACATGGACGCCGTCGAGCAGGCCTTCAAGCACATCGCCCGGCTGAAGGAGAAGGGCGAGGACGTACGGCTTGTCTCCTTCAAGCAGTTCACCGACTGGATCGACGTGCAGAAGCCCGAGGTGCTGGCCAAGCTGCGCACCCTCGATGTCGGCCAGGCACCGGCCGGCGGCTGGAAGTCCTTCCTGGCCGCGAGCCCGGGCACCTCCTCGTCGGCCTCCTCCACGGCCACCGGAGACGCCGCCTGAAATGCCGTCTGAAATGCGGGTTTCCGCCCGCCGTACGCCGTTGAGGGGGGCGCGCAAGATCCCCAGAACGGGCATGCGAAACTTTTCACATGAGTGCCGCCAGTCGCGCCCGTAGCCGCGCCGTCCTGTCGACCGCCGGTGTCGCCGTCGCCGCGTTGGTGCTGTCCGCGTGCAGTTCCGGAGGCACCTCCGGAGGTTCGGGCAACACCAACTTCATCACCGGCTCCGACGGCATCGCGACCGTCAAGAAGGGCGACCGCCAGGCCGCCCCCGACCTGTCCGGCAAGACCATCGACGGCAAGACCCTCAACACCGCCGACTACAAGGGCAAGGTCCTCGTCGTCAACGTGTGGGGCTCCTGGTGCTCCCCGTGCCGCGCCGAGGCGGACAACCTGGTCCAGGTCGCCAAGGCCACCGCGGACAAGGACGTCCAGTTCGTCGGCCTCAACACCCGGGACACCAGCACCGAACCGGCCGTCGCCTTCGAGAAGAAGTACGAGGTGCCGTACCCCAGCCTGTACGACCCGACGGGCCGGCTGATGCTCCGCTTCAAGAAGGGCACGCTCAACCCGCAGGCCATCCCCTCCACGATCGTCATCGACCGGGACGGGAAGATCGCGGCACGCGCCCTCCAGGCACTCAGCGAGGACAAGCTGCGCGAGATGCTCGACCCGGTCATCGCGGAGAAGTGAGCTGACGTGCTGCTCGCCGACGCGACCACGGGCCTGAACCACACGGTCTACGACGGGGCCCTGCTGCTCGCTCTGCCGATCGCCGTGCTCGGCGGGCTCGTCTCCTTCTTCTCCCCGTGCGTCCTGCCGCTCGTCCCCGGCTACCTCTCCTACGTCACGGGAGTCAGCGGCACCGACCTGGGCGAAGCCCGGCGCGGCCGGATGGTCGCGGGTGCCTCTCTCTTCGTCCTCGGCTTCACCGTCGTGTTCGTGTCCGGCGGGGCGCTGTTCGGGTACTTCGGGCAGACCTTGCAGGAGAACCAGGACGTCCTGTCCAAGACGCTGGGCGTGCTCATGATCCTCATG
This sequence comes from Streptomyces colwelliae, assembly GCF_048158785.1. Classification (NCBI taxonomy): domain Bacteria; kingdom Bacillati; phylum Actinomycetota; class Actinomycetes; order Kitasatosporales; family Streptomycetaceae; genus Streptomyces; species Streptomyces colwelliae. Next base: position 5,012 of record NZ_JBLTJC010000236.1, read on the forward strand.
GGTGTGTTCTTCATGGGGCTGATGCCCTGGCTGACCCAGCGTGAGTTCCGCTTCCACAAGCGGCCGACGACCGGGTTGATAGGGGCTCCGCTGCTGGGCGCGCTGTTCGGCATCGGCTGGACCCCGTGCATCGGACCGACCCTCGCGTCCGTGCAGGCACTCTCCATGAACCAGGCCAGTGCCGGTCGCGGGGCCATACTGACCGTCGCGTACTGTCTCGGCCTGGGTGTCCCCTTCGTCCTCACCGCGGTCGCGTTCCGCAAGGCCCTCGGCGCCTTCGGCTGGGTCAAGCGCCACTATGTCTGGGTGATGCGCGTCGGCGGCACCATGATGATCGTGACCGGCGTGCTGCTGCTCACCGGCGCCTGGGACGCGCTGGTGCAGGACATGCAGGGCTGGTCCGACGGCTTCACTGTAGGGATCTGATCGATGAGCAAGACGACCGCCGACTCGCCCGCCGAGACGCCCCGGGCCGACCCCTCCGGCGACGACCAGGACCTCGGCGCCGCGGGCTCCCAGCTCTCCACGGCCCCCGTCGAAACGGCTATGCCCGGCTCCTTCGGCGGCAACCGCGCCCCCGGCCTGACCGGCTGGCTCGCCTGGACCGGTCGTGAAGCGCTCGGCTGGGCGCGCTGGATGTGGCGCCAGCTGACCTCGATGCGGGTCGCGCTGATGCTGCTGTTCCTGCTGTCGCTCGGCGCGGTCCCCGGCTCGCTGATCCCGCAGTCCGGCACCGACGCGCTGAAGGTCTCCGAGTTCCAGGACGCGCACAAGACGCTCGGGCCGATCTACCAGAAGCTCGGCCTCTTCCACGTCTATGGCTCGGCCTGGTTCGGCGCGATCTACGTCCTGTTGTTCATCTCCCTCATCGGCTGCATCATCCCGCGCACCTGGCAGTTCGTCGGCCAGCTCCGCGGCCGCCCGCCGGGCGCGCCCAAGCGCCTCAACCGCCTTCCCGCGTACGCCACTTGGCGCACCGCCGCCGAGCCCGAGCAGGTCCGGGAAGTCGCCCTCGCGACCCTGAAGAAGCGCCGCTTCCGCGCCCACGTCGCCGGGGACGCCGTCGCCGCCGAGAAGGGCTATCTCCGCGAGACCGGCAACCTCCTCTTCCACCTCGCGCTGATCGTGATGCTCATCGCCTTCGCCTGGGGCCAGCTCTTCAAGTCCGAGGGCGACAAGCTGATCGTCGAGGGCGACGGCTTCTCCAACACCCTCACCCAGTACGACGACTTCAAGTCCGGCAACCTCTTCAGCGACGACGACCTCGTGCCCTTCAGCTTCAACCTGAAGAACTTCATCGGCACGTACGAGCGCACCGGACCCAACCGCGGCACCCCGAGCACCTTCCAGGCCGACATCACCTACAGCCTCGGTGCCTACGGCAAGGCGGAGAAGCACACCATCAAGGTCAACGAGCCGCTGGAGATCGGCGACTCGAAGGTCTACCTCGTCAGCCACGGCTACGCCCCGGTCGTCACCGTCCGGGACGGCAAGGGCAAGGTGGTCTTCCACCAGGCCGTACCGATGCTGCCGATCGACTCCAACGTCACCTCGCAGGGCGCGATCAAGGTCCTCGACGGCTACAAGAACACCCAGGGCGTCGCCGAACAGCTCGGTTTCGCCGCCCTGTTCGTGCCGACCTACGCCAAGGGCAGCGGCACGATGTTCTCCCAGTACCCCGGGCTCGACTACCCGGTGCTCAACGTGACCGGCTACCACGGGGACCTCGGCGTCAACTCGGGCGTCCCGCAGAACGTGTACCAGCTGGACACCAAGAACCTGAAGCAGTTCAAGACCGCCAAGGGGGCCATCCTCAAGGCCCAGCTGCTGCCCGGCGAGACGATGAAGCTGCCGAACGGCGCCGGGTCGATCACCTTCGACAAGCAGATCAAGGAGTGGGCGGGCTTCCAGGTCGTCCAGCAGCCCGGCACCACCTGGGCCCTGGCCGGCGCGCTCACCGCGATCGTCGGTCTGGCCGGCTCCCTGTTCATCCAGCGCCGACGCGTCTGGGTGCGCGCTACGCGCAGTGCCGACGGGGTGACGGTCGTTGAAATGGCCGGGCTCGGCCGCAGCGAGTCCGCGAAACTCCCCGAGGAACTCGGCGACCTGGCCGCGCTGGTGCACGACCGGGCCCCGACGAAGACCGACGACGACCCGAAGACCCCCACCTCCGACGCCGACACCCACGCATCCGACTCCGGCGTCGAACCGCCCGTACCCGCCGAAGGGGCTGAGAAGTGACTCTCGCCGCCGCAACCGACATCGCCTCCGTGACCAATCTGGCCGCCGCGACCAACGAGCACCTGGCCAACCTCAGCAACACGCTGATCTACTCCTCGATGGCCGTCTACACCCTGGCCTTCTTCGCGTACATCGCCGAATGGACCTTCGGCAGCCGCAGCAAGATCGGCCGTACGGCCGCCGCGCTGACCGGTGCCGGGGCGAAGAAGGCGGACGCGCCCGCCGTCGCCGTCAACAAGGCCGGCGGCACCACCGTGCTGGAGCGGCCGAAGGTCGTCGTCCGGGCCGCGTCCGGCTCGCGCGACGTGCCGGACGGTCCCGGCGCGCACGGCGGGGACGAACAGGGCGACCTCTACGGTCGTATCGCCGTGTCCCTCACTGTTCTCGCGTTCCTCGTGGAGCTCAGCGGTGTCCTCGCCCGCGCGGCCTCGGTGGAGCGGGCGCCCTGGGGCAACATGTACGAGTTCAACATCACCTTCTCCACGGTGGCCGTCGGCGTGTACCTCACGCTGCTGCTGCTCAAGAAGAACGTGCGCTGGCTCGGCCTGTTCCTGGTCACGACGGTCCTCCTCGATCTCGGTATCGCCGTCACTGTCTTGTACACCGCCAGCGACCAGTTGGTTCCCGCCCTCCACTCGTACTGGCTGTACATCCACGTCTCCACCGCGATCATCTGCGGCGCGGTCTTCTACGTGGGCGCCGTCGGCACGCTCCTGTACCTCTTCAAGGACTCGTACGAGAGCAAGCTCGCGGCCGGCGGCAAGCCCGGCGCCTTCGCCACCTCCGTGATGGAGCGGCTGCCCGCCTCGGCGAACCTCGACAAGTTCTCCTACCGCGTCAACGCGGCCGTCTTCCCGCTGTGGACGTTCACGATCATCGCGGGCTCGATCTGGGCCGAGTCCGCGTGGGGCCGCTACTGGGGCTGGGACCCGAAGGAGACCTGGGCGTTCATCACCTGGGTCGCCTACGCCTGCTACCTGCACGCCCGCGCCACGGCCGGCTGGAAGGGCCGCAAGGCCGCCTACCTGGCCCTGATCGCCTTCGGCTGCTGGATCTTCAACTACTACGGCGTCAACATCTTCGTCGGCGGCAAGCACTCCTACGCCGGCGTGTAAGCCGCAACTCCCTTACGGCAGAGGCCGGTTCCGTGTGACATGGGTCACCGGAACCGGCCTTTGTCGTACGGACAGGTAGAGGGGTGTGGATACGAACCTGCATCTGAGGAAACGCATCCGCGCGGGGGACCACGACGCCTTCGGCGAGATCTTCGACGCGTACGCACGCTCCGTCTACAACCACGCCTTCCGGCTCACGGGGGACTGGGCGCAGGCCGAGGACATCGTGTCGCTGACCTTCCTGGACGCCTGGCGCCTGCGCGGCAAGGTCGACGAGGAGGGCGGTTCGCTACGGCCCTGGCTGCTCGGCATCGCCACCAACGTCACGCGCAACACCCGCCGCGCCGCCCGAAGACACGCGGCGGCGCTCTCCCGGCTGCCCCGTGACGAGGTCGAGCGCGACTTCGCCGACGAGGTCGCCGCCCGCCTCGACGACACCGCCGAACTCGCCCTCGTACGCGCCGCGTCGGCGACCCTGCGCCGCGCCGAGCGCGAGGTGCTCGCCCTGTGCGTGTGGTCCGGGCTCGACTACCGGGCCGCCGCCGAGGCGCTCGGTGTGCCCGTGGGGACCGTACGGTCGCGGCTCTCGCGGGCGCGCGCAAAGCTCGCGAAACATCTGAAAAGTGTGGAACTCCCCTTGCGGGACGGACAGATGAAAGGTGACCGCGGCAGTGCGGTCGGGCCCCTGAGGGAGGAACAGCGATGAACCGACTCCCGGAACTTCCCGAGAGAGACCTTCCGCCGGGCCGTCACCGACTCCTCAAGGAGCATCTGATGACCGAGATCCGGCACGAGACCGCAACCGTCCAGGAAGAGGCAACCGTCCCCGAGCGGAGCAAGTGGCTGCGGCCCGCGCTCGCCGCGGCAGCCGTCGCCACCGCGGCCGCCGTCGCCTTCGTGGCCCTGCCGTCGTCCGGCGCCCAGCCGGGCGCGCGGCCGCCGAGCAGGGCCACGGTCGCACTCCTGGAGGACATCGCGCTGGCGGCAGAGCACGAGCCGTCCTACGGCACGGTCCGCGACGACCAGTTCGTGTACATGGACAGCATGGTCTCCGGCTCGAACTCGCAGGACGGCAGGACGACCATCGCCCCGCTGCACCGACAGGAGGTCTGGATGTCGGTGGACGGCCTGCACGACGGGCTGACGCGCGAGGCGGGCCAGAAGCCCGTCGTCACCACCCCCTACGTGAGGCCGGGTGAGGAGGGCTGGGACGCCTCCGCCTTCTACAAGCACGTGGAGACGCTGCCCACCGATACCGACGGGATGTACGACTACCTGGCCGAGACGGCCCCGAAGTACAGCGGTCAGGAGAAGTACCAGGCGATGTTCGTGCTGGCCGGCGACCTGCTCAGGCTGTCGACCGTGCCTCCGGAGCAGAGCGCGGCGCTGTTCCGGGCGGTGGCCAGGATTCCCGGTGTGACGCTGGTCGACGACGCGGTGGACGCCGCCGGCCGGCCGGGCGTGGGCGTCGCGCGCAAGGACCCCGACAACCCCAGCCAGAACGAGTGGATCTTCGACAGGACGACGTACGGGTTTCTCGGCGAACGCAGCGTGGCCACGGAAGACTTCTCGAACGTGAAGAAGGGCGCGGTCATCGCCAACACTGCGGTCCTCCGCACAGCCATCGTCGACAAGGTGGGCCAACGCCCGTAGGACGTACGCGCGCCTAGGCCGGAGGCAGGCAGTCCTTCGCGGGCGGCTTGTCCTCCGGCCAGGCGATCCGTACGAAGCGGGCGCTGCCCTGCGGGGTGAGTTCCACTATCGGTACGGCCTTGTCGTACGGGTTGCCGTGGATGTCCAGGCAGATCCAGCCGCTCGCCCCGCTCACCCGCAACGAGCCCTTCACCTGCGGCCATTGGAGGCCGACGTCGGACAGCGGCGGGATCTTCTGCTGGTCGGGGGTGGCCTCGCGGATGCCGTGGACGGCGAGGCGCATCGCGTCGTAGGCGATGATCGCCTGGCCGTCGTCGAGGGAGACCGTGCCGAGCGGGCCGACGGGGGAGGTCTTGGCGGTGGCGAGGAGTTTGTCGAGGTCCTGGGTGTCCTGGGGCGAACCGCCGGTCGCCGGGGGTTTGTTGAGCCAGGCGTCCGGGTGGGCGAGGGCGGTGTAGCGGACGGAGACGCCGTGCTGGAGGGCGTCGCGGTCGAGCTTCTTGTCGCCGGTGAGGTACGAGCCCTCGTCGCCGGTGAGCACCGTGAACGTGCGGGACTGGCAGCCGCGGCGGCCCAACGCGTTGATGAACTGGCGCAGTTGGGTGTGCCGTCCGGCGAAGAACACGGTGTCCAGCTTCGTGTCCGTGTCGCAGACGAGGTCGGTGATCTGCCGGAACGTGTTGGGCGTACTGCCCTCCTCGCTCCGGTTGGCGGGCGGGGTGAACGGCCACGACCCGTACGGCGAGCCCTTGAGCAGGGTGGCGAAGGCCTGTTGGAGCGTCTTCGTGTACGGGTCGCCTGGCTTGTCGTAGACCAGCAGGGCCCGGTCCGCCGTCACCTTGGCGAAGGCGGCGAGGGCGCGCGCCTCGTCGGTGTTGGTGGGGGAGACGCGGGCGAGCCCGGGGTAAGGGTCCTTGCCCCGCTGCCCGTTGGCGAGGTCGTCGGCGGTGATGGAGGAGCCGACCACCGGGATGCCGAGCCGGGTCAGCTTCGCCACGGCCTTCTTGTTGTTGTCGGTGCTCGTCCCTATCCCGGTGACCGCGCGCAGCCGGTCGGACGAGTCCGTCATCGCCGAGAGCCGGTCCACCGTCCGCTCCCAATAGGCGCCGTCCGCACCGGGGTTGGCGAGCACCAGCCGGATGTACGGGGTCTCGCCGTTGTCGTCGTGGTTGGCCCGGTACTGCGCGAGATACGCGCCCTGCAACTCGTGCAGCACGTCGTTCAGGTTGTCGGCGTCGCTGGAGCTGAAGGGCTCGTACAGGGCGACGGTGACGTACGTGCCGGCCTTCAGGGAGCGGTTCTCGCGGTCCACCGCCCTGATCGTGTCGGCGAACCGGCGCTGCCCGAAGTCGAACGCCGAGGTCGACACCCCCACGCACTCCCCGCTGTCCTCCGGCCGGGCCACCCCGGCCGCGCAGGAGCGGTCGTCGTGCAGGAGGGTGCGGGTCAGCTGGACCAGGCCGAAGAGCAGCGCGCCGGCGACCACGAAGGCCGTGTAGCGGTAGATCGGGATCGTCCGGATCCGCTGGACCAGTTCGCGCAGCCACGCTCTCATCGCCCGCCCCCGTCTCGGTCGTCGCCGGCCGGCACCCGCAACGGGCGCCCCGCCAGGGCGTGTTCGGGCCACTGCTGGGCGGCCCGCCACAGCGGCTCGCTGCCCGCGGGCCAGATGTTCGACAACTGCTCCAGATCGAAGTGCATCCGGCCCGCGACCTCCTCGTCCGGCAGCACCAGCGGATCCGTCACCTGCCACACCGCGTGCAACAGCCGCCGTACGGTCAGATGCAGGGCCGGGTCCACGCCGGCCGGGGGGTCCTCCTCGGCGTCCGTGCGGGCGAGCGCGACGGCCTTGCGGTGGTCGCCGGGCGCGCCGATGTCCCGGCCGTGCGGATCGTGCGCGTGGTAGTAGGGCGCGGCGGTGACGAACAGCAGCGTCTCCAGCCAGGCGTACGGCGTGATGGTGCGGAAGGTGTTCCGCAGATACGCGACCGCGTCCGCCGTGTCGCCCAGGGCGAGTTCGTGGTGCAGGCGGAAGCGGGCGCGGGCCGGGGTGTCCGGGTTGCCGGGCAGGCCGTCGTAGTGCGAGAGCAGCGAGCGGTGCACGGCACGCCAGCGCCCGTGGTCGGCGTCGTCGAGGTGCAGCCGTAGCAGGAGCAGGGTGCGCAGGAACGGGTCGCCGACGAAGTAGCCCTCGGACGGGGGCAGTCCCTCCGCGGTGAGCTGGGTGCGCAGCCGGTTCACCCCGGCCGCGCCGAAACTGTCCCCGAGCCGTGCCTCGGCCAGTGCCCGCGCCGAGTCCCCGTCGTGCGCGGTGGCGAGCACGGCCAGCTCCTCCGCGAGCCCCCGCGGCACCAGCCGGTCGAGCAACTCCCGGTACACCGGCCGCCGATCGCTCTCCACATCCTCGTCCGGCTTCAGCCCGGCGGTCAGCAACTCGCCCGGACTGACCGCCCCCACGGGCCGGTTCTGCCGTACGGCCTCCCCGAGCACCGCCGCCCCCAGCGGACTGCCGGCCGTCAACCGGTGGATGGCGTACGGCAGTTGGGGCGGCACCTCGACACGCGGAGCGCCGTCGGTGTCCGTGGTGGCGGCGCACACGTCGGCGATGACGCGCCGCGCCTCCTCGGGGGTCAGCGCCGGCAACGTCACCAACAGGGCCCGGGACGAGGGCGAGGCCCCCGGCGCCCAGCCGCTCCCGCGGGCCACCTCCGGCAGCGGATGACGGACGGCGTCCGGCAGATCGGAGTGCCGGTGGCCGCGCAGACCGGCGAAGAACACCACCTGGTCGCCGTTGCCGTCGGCACGCTCCTTCAGTACGGCCTTCATCAGCCCGGGACCCGGCCCCGACTGCACGTTGTCGACGAGGACGACCGGCCGCCCCACCCGGCGCATCCGCTCCCACCGGCGCCGGTACATGTCGCCCAGATCGGCCAACAGGGCGCGCAGCAGCCAGCGTTCGGCGTCCGCGCGGGAGGTGCCGTCGGCGCGGAAGTCGCGGGCGATCTCGATCAGCCCGCGCCGGGCGTCACCGCTCGCACCGGGATAGGCGCTGTACCAGTCCGCGCCCGCCTTCAGCAGCCCGTTCGGCGTCCACACCAGGTCGAAGAGGGTGTCCAGGGTCGCCTCGATGACGGCCTGCCCGACCGGTCCCGTACCCGACAGGTTGGCGATGAGCCGGGAGGCGACCTTGCCGGCCCAGCTCTGCGCGATCACCGCCCAGCGCCGCGCCGGGTCGCTCAGCAGCAGGATGCGCCGGGCCTCCTCGCGGGCGCTGTCCTCGTCCCGGTCGCCCCAGCCGGTCGCGCACACGGCGAGCAGTCCGGCCTCCAGGCGCGGGAAGTCGATGCTCCCGGCCCCGTGCACCACCGGTTCCCGCAGCTGCTCCGCGACGGTCGCCAGCGCCTGCCACACCGGGGACCAGGTCGCGGCGGGCCGCCCGGCCGGCAGCCGGGTCAGCCGGTCGGCCTCGCAGTCGATCAGCGCGACCGGCGTGTGCCCGCGGTACGCGGTCCGCAGCTCGGCCAGCGCCATGCTCTTGCCGAGCCCGCGCGCGCCCGCGAGCACCACGAAGGGCGGTTCCGGGTGTTCGTACGGCGAGGTGAGCAGCTCGTACGGCCGCAGGCCGATCAGGCGCGAGGCGAGACCGGGCGGCTGTGCCTCGAACAGCGCCCCGCGTCCATGCAGCCCTCTACCCACCGCATCTCCCCCTGAGCGGTCGCCCGGCACCGACAACTGTCTATCAACACCAGGGTAAATAGGGGGAGTTGGATCGGACTAGGTCATGCGGTGTCCGTTGAGTTACGAAAATGTCGGAACGGCGGACGTTTGAGCGCCGCACTCAGTCGACGGTGATCGAGTCCAGCTTCTCCCGCAGATAGACGTGCGAGTCGACGGCCTCGTACGCGACCCGCCCGACCGGCGCGGGCACGGACTCCACGAGCGTGCCGGGCGTGCACTCGCCGAAGTAGACGAGCGACATCAGCTCCTCGGCGGGCGCGTCGGCGGGCGGCGGCAGCACGCGGTGCCGCCCGGACCGCCACCGGTCCCCGGTCCAACGGGCCATCAGATCACCGATGTTGATGGTGAACGCCGCCGGGTCGAACGGCGCGTCCTCCCATCCCCCCTCGTCGGTGAAGACCTGAAGTCCCCCCTTCCCGGCCTGCCGGTCGAGGATCGTCACGGTCCCGAAGTCGGTGTGCGGCCCGATCCGGAACTGCCCCGGCTCCGGCTCCCCGACGACCTCGACCCCCGGGTACCAGTTGATGTTGAACCCGTACGTCGGATGGTCCATGTGCTGGGAGAAGAAGTCGGGTTCGAGCCCGAGCGCGACCCCGAGCAGCGACAGCAGCTGCTTCTCCAGCTCGCCCATGCGGTCGAGGTACTCCTCGCAGAGCTGCTGGAGTCCGGGGATCTCCGTGGGCCACACATTGGGCGCGTACCACTCGGCGTTGATCTCCGGGTCCTCGAAGGGTTCGTGCGTGGCGAAGGTCAGCGACTCCTTCAGATCTGGCGGGGTCTCGGTCCCCTCCGAGTACCCGTTGGCCTCGGCACCGGGCCCGAGCCAGCCGCGCCCGCCGACCTTGGCGGAGTAGGCCTCTTTGACATCGGCGGGGAGGGCGAAGAAGGCCCGGGAGGCCTCCCGGATCCGGGACCGGAGACCCGGGTCGACCCCATGCCCGGTGACGAGCAGGAACCCGGCGGTCTGGAGGGCGTCGTCGACGGTACGGGCGATGTCTTTCCGGGTCTGCTCGTCCCCCGAGATCCAAGGCTTCAGGTCGATCGTGGGGATGCGGGGCTCAGTCACCGATGTCCTCGTTCCAGAGTGCCGGGTTGTTCTTGATGAAGTCACGCATCAGCGAGGTGCACTCGGGATCGTCGAGGAGGACGATCTCCACACCGTGCTCGGCGAGCCAGTCGTGCCCGCCGTGGAAAGTGGCGGCCTCACCGACGACGACCCGCGAGATCCCGAACTGCCGCACCAGTCCGGAGCAGTACCAGCAGGGCGAGAGAGTCGTGACCATCGTCGTCCCGCGGTACGACCGCTGCCGCCCCGCCGCCTTGAACGCGGCCGTCTCCGCGTGCATCGAGGGGTCGTCGTCCTGGACGCGCCGGTTGTGGCCGCGCCCCAGCAGGGTGCCGTCGGCGCCGTAGAGCGCGGCGCCGATCGGGATGCCGCCCTCGGCGAGCCCGGCGCGGGCCTCCGCGACGGCGGTGGCGAGCCAGGTCCGTGCCTGTGCCTGATCGATGCGGTTCATGGCTCCCACTCTCCAGTGGCCGAAACACCAGGGCAACGTGCGGAAAGTACTCTCCCCGCAACCCGTACCCGGACGAACTGTCAGCGCCCCTGGAGGTTCCCGTGCCCGCACTCACCCTCCGTGAGGTCCTGTCCCTCGACCCGGTCCGTGCCACCGAGCCCGAACTGCTGGCCGGCGAGGCCGCCCTCGACCGCCCCGTGCGCTGGGTCCACTCCAGCGAGGTCTACGAGGGCGCGAACTTCCTCGACGGCGGCGAACTCCTCCTCACCAACGGCTTCGGCCTCACCGACACGGACGCCGAGATCCGCCGCCGCTACGTCCGCGAGCTGGCCGCGCGGGGCGCCTCCGGCCTTGCCGTGGAGATCGGCCGCTCGCTCCCCACGATGCCCCCGGAGGTCACGGACGAGGCCCGCCGCCTGGGCCTTCCCCTGCTCGCCCTCCACCGGGTGGTCCCCTTCGTACGGATCACCGAGGCGGCCAACCGGGCGATCGTGGCCCGGGGCCTGTCCGGCCGTTCCGTCGTACGACCGTGGGGCGACGACCACACCGCCGCGCTCCTGGCCGACCTGGCGGACCGCGCCGCGCTGAACCAGCCCGAGGTCGAGGCCCGGTCCGCCCTGGCCGGCTTCCACCCCGGTCCGGGCGCCCGCCTGATCGGGGTCTCCGTGCACGGCGCACGCGAGGTGACGGCGGTCGACCGGGCGGTACGGCTGCTGGGCGGGGCGAGCGTGCTGCGGGCGGCGTTCCCGGGCGACGTCCTGGCCCTTCTCGCGCTTCCGGGGTCCGTCTCGGGCGACCCCATCCGCGCGGTCCAGGAAGCCTTCCGTACGGCCGCCGAACCCGGCCTGACGGTCGCGGTCGGCCACGCGGTCGACGCCGGCAGCGGCTGGCTGCGCTGGAGCGACACCTTGCGGGCGGCCCGTACGACACTGGAACTCGCGCTGACGGTCCCGGCCGCCGAACCGGCCGCCCCCGAGGGCCCGTTGGTGACCTCGGCACGGGCCCTGGCCCTGGAACGGGAGCTGACGCGCGGCGGCGTCGACGCGAACCGCGACCGCCTGTCCCGGCTGGTGCAGCACGCCCTGGGCCCCCTCCTGTCCTGGGAGGCGGCCCACCCGAGCGACCTGGTGCGCACGCTCGAAGTCCACCTGCGGCACGGCTGCTCCCCGACCCGCACAGCGGCCCTCCTGCACATCGGCCGCCAGTCCCTCTACCAACGCCTGGAACGCATCGAGTCGCTCCTCGGCCTGGAGATCGACGACCCGGATCTGCTGGGGGAGCTGCTGGCGGCGGTGTGCGCGCACCGGGTGGTGCGGGGGATGGG
>NZ_JBLTJC010000237.1:0-16532 GCF_048158785.1 Streptomyces colwelliae
GTCTTCGGGAGGTAAGGGCGAGGGTGTCTCGACTACCGGTGACGGCTCCCAGGACGGGATCGGCGGTCCCCGAAACCGGGATGACGGTCCCCAGGACCGCCACCGCCGCGGCCTCCGCCGCTCGGTGCTGTTCGAAGTCGCCGTCGGCGTCGTCGTGTTGGTGATCACCACCCTCCTGACCAACACCCTCCCCGGCCGAGCCGCGGCGGACGCGCAGCGGACGGCGACACCGGCCGACATACCGGCGGCCTCCGTCACCATCGTCCCCTTCGCCGTCGGCAACGCGGCCGGCAAGGTACAGATCACCCTCGACCCCGGACGCGTCGGCGAGAACTCGGTCGAGGCGGTCGTCTACGGCCCCGACGGCGGCTTCGCCACCGTCCCCGAACTCCGCCTCTCCTTCACCCTCCCGGCCCAGAAGATCGGCCCCCTCGACGCCGCCGTCAAGGACGAGGGCGGCTATTGGGGCACCAACACCCTCAACCTGCCGATCGCCGGGACCTGGACGATGAAGGTCACGGTCAGGACGTCGGACGTGGACCAGGTGAGTGTGGAGCGGCAGGTGCGGATCGTGCGGTGAGCGCGGATCCGTGAGGGCGGCGGGATCGTGAGGGCGGCGGTGACCGTGAGGGAGACGGGGTCCACGGGCCGTGGATCAGCGGTGCGGGCCGAGCCGCTCCACCCACGCCGATATCGCCGCCGCGATCAACTCGGGCTGGTCCTCCGGTGTGTGGTGGCCGGCGACGGCGTCCGAGTGCTCGGTCTCCAGGGCGGCGATGTTGGCCGCGCACCAGGCGACGATGTCCGAGGTCATCATCGTCCCCGGCCCGGGTGTGAACGTGAGCAGCAGCTTGGGTACGTCCGGGCTGGACCTCAGCCACTTGTCGTAGGCGTCGATCCTGGTCACGACGTCGGCGGGTTCGCCGCCCAGTGGCATCGAGCGCGGCCAGCGCAGGAGGGGGCGTCGGCTCTCCCGGGTCGGGTACGGCTTGCGGTAGGCGGCGAGGTCGGCCGGGGTGAGCGGGGTCACGGAGGCGGCGGGCAGGGCCTGTTCGATGAAGGCGTTCTGGTCGAGGATCATGGCCTCGCCCACGCCCTCCGTCCTGATCGCCCGGAACAGCTCCCGGCCGCCCTCGGGGAACTCCTCCCAGGTCATCGGCTTGACGATGGTCTCGGTGAACGCGATGCCCCGCACCCGGCCGGGATGGCGCGCGGCCCAGTCGAAGGCCAGGGCGCCGCCCCAGTCGTGCCCGACCAGCACCACGTCCGCCAGCCCGAGCGCGTCGAACCAGGCGTCCAGGTACCGGGCATGGTCGGCGAACGAGTACGCGATCTCCGGCTTGCCCGAGTCGCCCATGCCGATGAGGTCGGGCGCCAGCAGCCGTCCGGTACCGACGCCCGGCATGACGTTCCGCCACAGGTACGACGAGGTCGGGTTGCCGTGCAGGAACACGATCGGTGTCCCGGTGCCCGACTCCCGGTAGGACATGGCCGAGTCGAGGACGCGGGTCGAGTGGACGCCGGCGGTCACCGGAACGCCACCGCGTTGCGCTCGGCCCAGGCCGCGAAGGCGACCGGCGCCCGTCCCAGCACCCGCTCCACGTCGGGACTCACGCGCCGCTCCTCCTCGGTCGGTTCGCCGAGCAGCGCCAACGTGCCCTCGACCACGGGCAGCGGCATGAACCGGGCCATCACCTCATGGGCCTCCGCGCGGGTCTGCTCCGTGAACGTCACCGGCTCGCCGAGCGCGGTCGCTATCGCCGCCGCCCGCGCGCGGGGTGTCGTCGGCGCGGGGCCGGTGAGGGTGTAGGTCACGCCTGTGTGCGTGGTCGTGTGCGTGGCCGTGTCCGCGTCGGTGAGCAGCACGGCGGCAGCGACCGCGGCCACGTCGTCGGGGTCCACGAACGGCAGGCCCACATCACCGAAGGGCGCCGCCGCCGTGCGCCGCGCGCGGATCGACTCGGCCCACGCGAACGCGTTGCTGTCCAGCCCGCCCGAGCGCAGGATCGTCCAGTCGAGTCCCGATTCCCGTACGGCCGCCTCGAATCGGCGCGGATGCGCGTACGCCTCCGGACGGGTGCCGGCCCCCTGCGAGGACAGCAGCACCACCTTGCGGACACCGGCGGACTTGGCCGCGTCCAGAACGTCGTACGGCCGCTCGCCCGCCACCAGCAGGAACAGTGCCTCCGCCCCTTCGAACACGTCCCGCAGACCGTCCGGTTCGGCCAGGTCGGCGGACACCGTGCGCGGCCCGCTGATGTGCCGGGCCACGCCCGTCACCTGGACCTGGTCCTCCGTGAGCGTCCGCACCAGCGTCCGCCCCACGTTCCCCGTCGCGCCCGTCACCACGATCATGTCGCTACCCCCGTCATGGATGAGTTAGTTGGCTGACTAACTCCGTCGAGAAGAAGCTAACACGACCGACCCGTCGGTTGTCTATAGTTAGTCAGATGACTGACTCAGAGGATTCCCGGCCCGCCCGGTCCGCCGCCGTCGGCAAGCGGCAGCGTCTGACGACCGCCACCGCCCGGGTCCTGCACGAGCAGGGCGTGGAGCGCACGACCATCGCCGACATCGCCCGCGCCGCCGACGTCCCGACGGGCAACGTCTACTACTACTTCAAGACCAAGGACGAGCTGATCGAGGCGGCCCTCTCCGAGCACACGGGCTCCCTGGAGACGCTGACCGCCCGGCTCGACCAGCTCCCCGACCCGCGCGAACGCCTCAAGGCCCTCATCGGCAGCTGGGTCGACCAGCGCGACATGGCGGCCCGCCACGGCTGCCCCATGGGCACCCTCGCCGCAGAGCTGGACAAGCGCTACGAGGGCGGCCTCGATCTCGCCGCGGGCCAGGTCATACGGCGGTTGGTGGACTGGGTGGAGCAGCAGTACCGGCAGCTCGGCGCGGCCGACCCCGAGGGGCTCGCCCTGACCCTCGTCGCCGCCTACCAGGGCATGTCCCTGCTCTCCAACGCCCTGCGAGACCCGGAGATCATGACGCGTGAAGGGGCCCGGCTCATAAGGGAGTTGGACGCCCTGGACGCGGTGTGAGGAACGCCTACCGCTGTCCCCGGATGCGCTGCGCGACCTCGCTGTTCTCGGTCTCCCACCAGGGGCGTACGAGATCGGGCCCTTCAGTAGAAGTCCCCGTTCCAGCCCCCGCTGCCGCCTCCGCCGGCGTCGCCCGGACCACTTCCAGTTCCGTGTCCAGACGCCGGTCCAGCGCGACCGTCTCGGCGCGTTCGGTGCGGGCCCACTGGACCAGGATCGCGAGGAGGAAGGGGAGGGCGACCAGTTCGGCGATGCTGATCATCGCGCCGCCGCCGAGCTGCTGGTCGTGCTGGACGGCGGGGGCCCAGGAGGGGGAGTGGTTCAGGTACCAGGCGCCGGCGATCAGCGTGCCGTGGGTCATCACCACGATGCCCGGTACCGCGTCGATGATCCCGTCGACGAACACCAGCCCCGCCCGCACCGGATGCGTGCACCAGGCGGGCAGCGCCTCCTCCCGGGTGAGCACCGGCAGCACGAACAGGCTCCCGGCGAGCAGCAGTTGGAGATACATCAGCTGGTGCAGCCAGTTGTCGGCCAGGGCGGTCTCGAAGTACGGCGTGAAGTAGATCGTCAGCTCCGTCGCGAGGACGAGGGCCGTACTGACCAGGGGGAACGTGAGCAGCCGTACGAGGCGACCCGTCAGCGCTCCCCGCGCTCGCGCGGCGGCGCGTTCGGGCAGGGCGCGCAGGGCCAGCCGTAGCGGATCGCCGAGGGCCAGGCCGAGCGGGGCGATCAGGTCGAGGAGGACGTTCTGGACGGCGGCCGGCCAGAACAGCACGCGGTCGTACACGGCCAGCGCGGACATCGTCGCGACCACGAGCGTGCCGAGGCCCAGCAGCGCGAACGCGACGGTCCGCGCCACCGGCCACGCCTCGCCGCGCCGCCTCAGGCGCAGGACGCCCCAGCCGTACAGGCCGCCGAGGAGCACGACGACCAGCAGCGCGGGGACGTCCGCCTGCCACGAGGAGAACAGCCGTCCCACGGTGAGCTGCGGCGGGTTCTCCATCGCGATCTACCTCCACGGCCGGCCGGTTCCGCCGGTTCTGTCGGATCTGCCGCAGCACTCTATGCCGCCGAGTGCCGCGGCCAGGACCCGCCCCCGTGGCCGAGCAACCCTTACAGCGACTGCCGCATGATCCAGTCCCGGATGCCGGGGATCGTGTACGCGATCTGCCAGGTACCCATGTGCGCGCTGGTGGTCGAGCCGGTCGGTACGGTCGTGGCGGTCTCGAACGCGGCGAAGTTCACCGGGGTCCGCTGGGCCTTCATGCTCCGCACGTCCGCCGCGAACTCGGCGGCGGTGGACTGCCCGTCCCACAGCGCGGTGCTGACCTGCGTGCCCTGTTCCTGGATGACCTCGGTGATGGCCTGCTCGCCCGGGTAGGCCTTGGTGTCGTCGGCCGAGACGAGGATCCAGAGGTTCTTCTTCGCGAGGGGTACCGCCTGGGCCTCCGGCCACTGCCCGGCGACGATGAACGCCGCCGCGAACAGGTCGGGGTACTTGATGTTCAGGCCGAGGGACATCATCGCGCCCATCGACTGACCGGTCGTGTAGCGGCGGTTCGGGTCGATGCTGTACTGCCCCGTGACGGACTCGACGAGGTTGGCGGTGGCGTCGAACAGCGTCGACGGCAGGTAGTCGTCGTCGATCACGACGGAGCCGTACTCGGGCGCGAGCACGAAGGCCTCGTGCCGGGCCTGGTCCTCCGGGCTCGCCCAGCACACCGCGCCCAGGCCCTGCACCAGCGGACCCTCGGTCGCGACGTTGACCACACTCGCGTCGTGCATGAACAGCACCAGCGGGTAGCTCTTGCGCGGGTTGTAGTGCTTGGGGACGAACAGGTTGTACTTGAGGGTCTGGCCGGTCGCGGGGTCGTCGAAGGTGAACTGCTGGAAGTCGTCCACGATCAGGTTCTTGACCGCGTCTGTGGTCAGCGCCGTGGTGCTCGCGGCGTACTGGGTGCCGCGGGTCGTGGTGACCGTGCCGGCCTGGGTGAGCGTGGCCTTCGCGGCGACGATCGTTCCGCCGGGCGTGGTGTCGCCCACCTTCGGACCGCCCGCCCCCACCCCGCCGCCGGAGTCGCCCGACCCGCCGGTGGGCGGGGTGCCGGTGCCGGAGCCCTGGCCCGTCACCCACAGGGCCGCCGCCGTGTCGTCCGGCGACAGCTCGACGATGACGTAGCGGCCGTTCCGCGACCGCTGCGCGAGGTCGGCGGTGCGGTTCGTGTAGACCTTGGTCACCGTGCGGTCGGTGACCGTGAACGTCGACGTCGACAGCGTCCCGCCGTCGATCTCCCGGTCGTACTCGACCGCCACCGCGACGAGCTTCTGCCCGGCTCCGAAGACCTGCGTGATGGCGGTGGCGCCCTTCACATGGTCTCCGTCCGAGCCCGTCCCGCCCGCCTCGGCGGCGGAACTGGGGCTCGCGCCGCCGAACACCGCCAGGGCTCCGGCCGTCGCGGTCGCGGTACCGGCCATGAACCTACGCCTGTCCATGAAGGTGAGCTCCTTCGATCGAGGTTGTCAGGGCTGCTGCGCCGCCACTGTCCTGCCTCAATCTGTGAAGCGAAAGGAGAAAGGAGACCCATTTTCACAGGTTACGCAGAAGTTTCCTGGTGGTGCGGGTTATTCGCGTCGTGCAATCTTAGATAACGCGACGCATTGGGTCTGAATTGTTGACCTTTATTCCCCCGTTTTATCACGGCGGAAATTCGACGGCGAGAACGAGCCGAATTCAGAGCAAACTCAGAGGGACTGGTCCATGACCCACTCCCGGATGCCGGGGATCGTGTAGGCGATCTGCCAGGTGGCCATGTGCGCACTGGTCGTCGACCCGGCCGGTACGACCGTGCCGGTCTTGAAGGAGGCGTAGTTGACCGGCGCTTTCTGGGCTTTGAGGCTCCGCACGTCGGCGGCGAACTGGGCGGCCGTCGACCGGCCGTTCCAGACCGCCGTGCCTACGGCCGTCCCCTGTTCCTTGACGACCTTGGTGATGGCGTTCTCGCCGGAGTAGGACTTGTCGTCGTCCTGGGAGACGACGATCCAGAGTTTCTTTTTCGCCAACGGCTTCGCCTGGTCCGCCGGCCACTGCCCGGCGACGACGAACGACGCCCCGAAGAGATCGGGGTACTTGATGTTCAGGCCGAGCGTCATCATCGCCCCCATCGACTGCCCGGTGGCGTAGAGCCGTTTCTCGTCGAGGTCGTACTTCTTCGTGAGCGCCTGGACGAGGTGGGCCGTGGCGTCGAAGAGCGGCGACGGCTTGTAGGTGTCGTCGATCACGACGGAGTCGTACTCGGGCGCGAGCACGAAGGCCTCGTGCCGGGCCTGGTCCTCCGGGCTCGCCCAGCACACCGCGCCGAGGCCCTGGACCAGGGGGCCCTCCGTCGCCACGTTCACGACGCTCGCGTCATGCATGAACAGGACCAGCGGGTACTTCTTGTCGTGGTCGTGGTCGTAGCCCTTGGGGATGAACAGGTTGTACTTCAGGGTCTGCTTGGTCGCCGGGTCGGTGAAGGTGAACTGCCGGAAGTCGTCCACGATCAGGTTCTTCACCGCGTCCGTCGTCAGCTTCGTGCTGTTCGCGGGGTAGCGGGTGCCGCCGGTGGTGGTGACGGTGCCGGTCTGGGTGAGGGTGGCCTTCGCCGCGACGATGGTTCCGCCGGGGGTGCTGTCGCCGACCTTCGGGCCGCCTCCGCCGGGGGCCTGACCGGAGCCGGACGACGAAGAGGCCGTAGGGGACGAAGAGGCCGTAGGAGACGAGGAAGTCGTAGGGGACGAAGAGCCCGTAGGAGATGCGCTGGGTGAGGAACTGGACGCGTTTCCGGAACCCTGCTGGGTCACCCACAGGGCCGCCGCCTTGTCGGTCGGCGACATTTCGACGATGACGTAGCGGCCGTCCCTGCCGTGTGCGGCGAGGTCAGGCTCGCGGTTCGCGTAGACCTTGGTGACGGTGCGGCCGGTGACCTTGAACGTGGAGGTCGACAGGGCCGAACCGGTGACGTCGGTGTCGTACTCGACCGCCACGGCGATGAGCTTCTGGCCGTCGCCGTAGACCTTGGTGATCGCGGTGGCGCTCCGGACGTGGCCGGAGGCCGGTGCCGTCTCGCTCACGGCCTCGCCCTCGGCCTGTGACGTGCACGCGGCCGTCGTGCCGAGCACGGCCAGGGTGCCGACGGCACCGGACCCCACGATGAACCTGCGCCGGTCGACCACGACGGACTCCTTCTGTGTCGCCTGTATTGCCCGTGTTGCCCCCCTTCTCTCGCCCACCTCACCCCGGCTCCGGGTGACTCGCAACGGGAGCCGTCGACAGCAATCGATATATCGTGATAGGCCTGGAACG
This sequence comes from Streptomyces colwelliae, assembly GCF_048158785.1. Taxonomy (NCBI): domain Bacteria; kingdom Bacillati; phylum Actinomycetota; class Actinomycetes; order Kitasatosporales; family Streptomycetaceae; genus Streptomyces; species Streptomyces colwelliae. The sequence goes on from NZ_JBLTJC010000237.1 coordinate 7,396, forward strand.
TATCGGCGATACAACAACTGGAGTGATGATGCCCGCGCAGAATTCCACCAGCCCCCTACAGGACCCGCAGATCACGGCCGTACTGGACCGACTGCGGGCCGAAAGCCGGCGCCCCGCGGGCGGAGGCCCGCGCGGCGGTGCCGAGACCCGTGATCCGCACGCGTACGCCGACATCGGCTTCTCGATCCACCCCGAACAGGGCGACCTCATCTACCTGCTCTGCCGCGCGATCGCCGCGACGAGGGTCGTCGAGTTCGCCACGTCCGTCGGTGTCTCCACGATCTACTTCGCCGCCGCCGTGCGCGACAACGGCGGCGGCACGGTGATCGGCTCCGAGATCGTCCCGGAGAAGGCGGCCACCGCCCAACACAACCTCACCGAGGCCAAGTTGGCCGAGTACGTCGACCTGCGCGTGGGCGATGCCCGGGAGACCCTGCGTGACCTCGGCGGCCCCGTCGACTTCGCGCTCATCGACGGCTGGCCGATCAGCGACGGGGGCCCGACGCTGGCCCGCCAGGTGATGGAGGTCATCGCGCCCCAACTCCGCGTCGGCGCCTTCGTGATGAACGACAACGCCGAACCCGACTACCTCGACTACATCCGCGACCCGGCCAACGGCTTCCGCTCCGTGACCCTGCCGCTGAAGGGTTCAACAGAGCTGTCCGTGAAGGTGGGTTGAGCACCGGGCGAGCCTCAGCCGAGCCTCAGCCAGTCAGGAACTCGGCACACCGCTCGCCGATCATCACGGTCGGCGCGTGCGTGTTGCCCGACGGGACGGCCGGCATGACCGACGCGTCCGCGACCCGCAGCCCCGGCACCCCGTGCACCCGGAGGAGGGGATCCACGACCGCGTCGGAGCCGGTGCCCATGCGGCACGTCCCGACCTGGTGGTGATAACTGGCCAGGTTGCGTTTGACGTACGCGGCGATCTCGTCGTCCGTGACCACCCCGGGTCCGGGCGCGACCTCCCGGGCCCGCCATTCGCCGAGCGCCTTCTGCTCCCCGATCTCCCGCGCTTGCTTGACCGCCGTCACCATCGCCCGCAGGTCGTACGGCTCCTCGAAGTAGCGGGGGTCGAGCGCGGGTGCCTCGGCCGGGTCGGCGGAGCGCAGCCACAACCGGCCCCGGCTGAGCGTCCGGATCGTGCCCGGCGCGATGCTGTAGCCGTGCCCTTCCTCCGGTACGTCCTGGCCCACGACGGGCAGCGGCACGTGGGACATCACCGGCTGGAGGTCGGGGGCGGCCAGCGCGGGATCGGTCTTCGCGAAGTACTGGGCCTCGATCTTGTTGGACGTGCCCGGCGGCACCGGCCGGGCCGACTCGTACACCACCGGCGCGAGCGCGTGATCGTGCAGGTTGGACCCGACCCCCGGCAGATCGGCCACCAACTCGACGCCCAGCGCCCGTAGTTCGTCGGCCGGTCCGATCCCGCTGAGCAGCAGGAGCTGGGCGGAGCCGACGGTGCCGCAGGACAGGACGACATCGCCCGCGCACCGTACGGCGGTGAGGTGACCGTCCTCGACGACCTCGACCCCGCGGGCGCGTCCGCCCTCGACGAGCACCCGGGCGACCGGCGCACCCGTCAGCACGGTCAACAGCGGGCTGTCCAGCACGGGTTGGATGAACGCCGTCCAGGCGCTGACCCGCCTGCCGTCGCGGATGTTGAGGTGGAGCAGGTTCACGCCGAGGATCTCCTCGCCGTTGCAGTCGTCGTTGTACGGGATCCCGTACTGCTCGCACGCCTCCACGAAGGCGAGCGAGACCGGGTTGGGGGAGTGGTTGCGGGTGACCGGCAGCGGCCCGCCCGAACCGTGGTACTCCGAGGGGCCGTCCTCGAAGTCCTCGGAGCGCTTGAAGTACGGCAGGACCTCGTCGTACGACCAGCCGGTGGCCCCGTACCGGCCGGCCCAGTCGTCGTAGTCCGAGCGGTGGCCGCGGACGTGGATCATGGCGTTGATGGCGCTGGTCCCGCCGAGCACCTTGCCGCGCGGCCAGAACACCCTTGTGCCGTCGGCGTGTTGCTGGGGTTCGGTGAGGTAGGCGTAGTCCTCGGGGGAGGTCCACAGCTCCCACATGCGGCCCGGGTCGTGGATGGCCGGGTTGTCGTCGGGGCCGCCGGCCTCGATCAGCAGGACGCTGCGGCCCGCGTCCACCAGCCGGCGCGCGATGACACAGCCGGCGGAACCGGCGCCCACCACGATGTGGTCGTAGGACTTCTGTGGGTCTTCCATGCCGGTGCTCTGAAGGGTCTCCATGCCGGAAGGGTGCCGCCCGGCGCTCGGCCGGGCTTTCGTCGCGGTGCACGGGGAGTTGCCGGTCTGAGCACGGTCGGCCGGCTAGCGCGCCGTGCGGGCCTCGCTCGGGCTGATGCCGTACGCCGTCTTGAAGGCGTGGCTGAAGTGGGCCGGGCCGGGGAAGCCCCAGCGGCTGCCGATGGCGCCGACCGGGAGGTGGGACAGGGCCGGGTCGGCGAGGTCCCGGCGGCAGTGGGCGAGTCGGTGTTCGCGGATCCAGCCGGAGACGGTGTACCCGTGCTCGGCGAGGAGTTTGTAGAGGTAGCGGCGGGATATGTGGTGGACGGCCGCGATCCGGTCCGGGTCCAACTCCGGGTCGTGGAGCCGCTGTTCCATGTAAGTCAGGATCCGCTGGGTGAGTGCGTGGCGGCCGTCGTGGTCCGGTGCCGGTGTCCGGTCGGCGCCTGTGTGTTCCGCGAGGAGGGTGCCGACCAGGTCGGCCACGTTCTCCGCGAGCCGGGGTGTGCCGAGCGACTCCAACTCGTCGACCTGGCGCGCCAGTCCGTACAGGAAGGGGCGCACCACCGTGCCGAGACCGTCCCGGCACGACACCGGGATCGCCGTCACGCGCGCCAACTCGCGTTCCGGCAGCCGCAGCATGGCCCGGGGGAACATCAGGGCCAGGCTGCGGCCGGGGCGGTCGGTGTCGAGGATGTACGGCCTGCGGGTGTCGTAGACCGCCAACTCGCCTGGTTTCAGCTCGGCTTGATGGTCCCCCTGGGTGAGGACGCAGTGGCCGGTCAGCTGGAGACTGACCTTGACGTGGTCGGACGCGTCGGCTCCGGCCGATCCGGCCGACCGCCGGGTGCGGGCCGTGTGCGCGGGCGTCGTCACGACGGACACCTGTACCGGGCCGACCCGTGCGATCCTCAACTGGGCGTGGAAATCGGGCCCTTCGCGCGGCACGATCTCCAGGGGCACGAAGTTCCGGCTGACGATGTCGCGCCAGAACTCCAGCCGCGTCGCGGAGTTCTCCGCACTCGGCGTCGTGATCGAGGACATGGGCCTCTCCCTCCCGGAACTCCCCGAACTCCCCCCGAATCGGGCCCGAGGAGTGTAAGTCAGGCGGTCGCCCTTGTCTCCGTCGTGTTTCTACGGCCGTGTTTCTACGGCCGTGTTTCTACGGCCGTGTTTCTACGGCCGTGTTTCTACGACGGCGCGCGGAGGGCGTCCACCGGCTCCATCCGAGCCGCCCGCAGGGACGGATACAGCCCCGCGAGGAGCCCGACGAGCGCACCGGCGAGCGGCGCCCCCAGCGCGAGCCGCAGATCCAGCACCGGCGTCCACTCCTTGAACACGGCGACGCACACCACGACCGCGATGCCCAGGGCCGCGCCCACAACTCCCCCCAGCAGCCCGATGGTTGTCGACTCCAGCAGGAACTGTCCGGCCACCTGGCGCCGTGACGCGCCCAGGGAGCGCCGTAGCCCGATCTCGCCGACCCGTTCCATCACCGTCACCAGCGTCACATTGGCGATGCCGATCGCGCCGACCACGAGGGAGACGAGGCCGAGGACGAGGAAGAGGCTGTTGGCGTCGTTCTGGACGCCGGCGCGGGCCTTGGAGAGGTCGGGCGGTGCCACGACGGCGAGCGAGTCCTGGTGCCCGGGCGCCAACGCGATCGGCGCTTGCCGCGCGACCTGCTTGGCCGCCCCCAGCGCGGTGTTGACCAGCACGCGGGTGACGTTCCGCAGCCCGATCCGGTCGGCCGCGGTGGTGGGCGGCACCAGCACCGCGGTGGACAGCCGCGCCTCGCGGCGGATCCCGCCGAGGATGCCGATGACGGTGTACGACTGCCCACGGAAGAAGACCGCCGGCGCGTCCTCCACCCGCTTGATACCGAGGAGTTGGGCCGCCTGGTCGCCGAGTACGACGACGTGGTCGCGCCGGGCGATGTCCCCGGCGTCGTAGAACCGTCCCGCGGTCATCCGCCCGTGCACGGCCGCGGGCAGCCCCGCCGAGGCGGCGACCACGGCGAGGGTCTGGCCGGACAGGTCGCCGGGCGCGGTCACGTCGTTGGCCCGCACGAGCACGCTGTCGGTCGCGTCGGAGTCGGCGAGCGCCGCCACCGACTCCACCCCGGCCAGCCGCGCCACGGCATCGGTCCCCGACCACGGCACCAACGGCCCGGCGTCCTCCGCACCGGGCAGCGGTTCCGGGACGGTCACGGTCACCGAGGTCGCGGTGAGCGCGTCGAACCGGCCGACGATCTGGTTGCCCGCGGTGGACGCCACCCCGATGGTGATGACGAGCGTGGTGATCCCGAGGACCGTGCCGAGCGTGGTCAGCGCGGACCGCACCGGCCGCGCGAGAACCCCCGCGAGGGCCTCCGTCCACAGATCCCGGGGATCCATCCAGGGCCGCTCGACCCGCGCCGTAGCCTCCATCTCCCTCTCTACGACGCTCACTTGACCTCCTCGGCCAGGCGCCCGTCGGTGATACGGACCCGCCGCCCCGCCCGGCGGCTGACCGCGTCGTCATGCGTGATCACGACCAGGGTCATGCCCTGGGCGCACAGGTCGTCGAAGAGTTCCAGTACGGAGAGGGTGTTCTCGGTGTCGAGGTTGCCGGTCGGCTCGTCGCAGAGCAGCAGCGCCGGGTCGCTGAGCAACGCCCGTGCGATGGCGACCCGTTGCCGCTCACCGCCGGACAGCCGGTCGGGCCGGAAACCCACCCGGTGCCCCAACCCCACTTGTTCCAGGGCCTGATGGGCCCGCGCGAGCCGCCCACCCCGTCCCCGTCCGGGCCGCGGCCTGCGATACGCCTCGGCCAGCATCACGTTCTCGTCGACCGTCCGGTACGGCAACAGGTGGAAGGACTGGAACACGAACCCGATCCGGCTCCCGCGCAAGGAGGTTCGTTCGAGGTCGCCGAGCCCGGTGGTCTCCACGCCGTCCAGCAGATACGACCCCGCCGTGGGCCGGTCCAGCAGTCCGAGCGTGTTGAGCAGCGTCGACTTCCCCGATCCGGACGGCCCGACGATGGCCAGGTGTTCGCCACGCCGTACGGTCAAGTGCACGTCGCGCAGGGCGTGTACGGGCGGGTCGGAGGGGAACGTCCGCTCCACGCCGGTGAGTTGGATGACCGTGTCGATCGCGGTGCCGGGGACGGCGGAGTCGAGTTCGAGTTCGGGCCCGGGGATCACTCGCCCACCACCACCTTCTCGCCCGCCTCCAACGTGCCCCCGTCCGGCTTGACTTCGACGATCCCGGCGGCGGAGAGCCCGACGGTGACATGGACGTCGGTCACGGCGTCGCCGCGCTCGACCTTGACCCGGGCCCGTCCGTCGGCCGAGGTGTGGATCGCGGCCATCGGCACGGTCAGCACCTTGCCGTCGGAGGCGCCGACCTTGATGGTCACCTTCACGGCGGCCTCGGCCTCACCGGCGAGCGGTCCGGGTTCCGGGACGGTGATCCGCACCTGGACGGCGGCGGTGGAGTCGGCGGCGGAGTCCGTGTCGTCGGTGGGGGAGGGGGCCGTAGCGGCGGAGTCCGCGGCCGCCGAGGAATCGGAACCGTCCGCCACGACGTCCACCGTGCCCTGCGCCGACTTGCCGTCCGCCGTGGTCAGTTCGGCGGTCATGCCGTGCCGCAGGAGCTGGGCGTCGGTGCCGGGGACGGCCGCCTGCACCACCACGTCGGAGCTGGTCACCGTGCCGATCTGGGCGGACGGGGTGTCGCCCGTCTTCACGCTCACCTTGTCCAGCCGCGCGGGCAGCTTCGGCAGGAAGACGACCTCGCCGGCCGGGACCTTCGTACCGTAGGTGGCCTTGAAGCTGCTGAGCGCGCCGTTCGCCAAGTCCAGTGCCTTCTGGGCCGACTTGACCTGGATCTCGTGGACCTGCTTGTCCGTGCTGGACTGAGGGGCGGGGGTGCCGGACGACCCGGTCTCACTGGAACTGGCCGTACCGGCACCGCTGTTGGTGGTGAGGAGCGCCTCCTGCGCGGCGGAGACGGCCTGTTCGAGCGAGCCGAGCTGCTGTTGATCGGTGGGGCTCGGCTCCTGGGCGTCGTACCCCTTGCTCTTGTACCAGTCGGCGACGGCGGTGGCGGTCCCCTGTCCGTACGTCCCGCCGGTGCCGCCAGGATCGAACCCGAGCCGCTTCAAAGCCTTCTGAAGCTGCGTCACGTCGTCGCCCGAAGTGCCGGGCCCCAGTGCGCGGTACATCGGTACGGAACCGCCGAGCGCGAACACCGGACGGCCGTTGACCGTCATCAGGACGTCGCCCTCCTTGATCTTCGTACCGGCCACCGGCGCCTTGGTGACCCGCTGCTCGGCACCCTCGCCGTCCGCACCGGCGGACGCCCCGCTGCCGACCGGCCCGGCCAGCGACAAGGGGCGCGGCGAGGCGAACTCGACCGACCCGGTCGCCACCACACTCGCCGTGAGCGACTGCCGTACGACGGAGACCGTCACGGGGCCGGCCTTCGGCGCCTGGTGCGAGGCGGCGGCGTCGGCGGGCGACTGCACCTGCGTACCGGCGAACCACCCACCCGCCCCGACCAGCACGACCGCCGAGACAACGACCCCAAGTCGCCTACGACCGCTGCCGATTCGGCTGGTCGCGTCCTGCTGCGGGCGGCTCATCCGTTCTCTCCGTAGTAGGGCTTGGCCTTCTCCTTGGGGAAGTAGGCGGCGCGGAACTTCTTGCCGCACTCCAGGTCCTTGAGGGCGATGCCGATGTCCTTGTTGAGGAGCGGCAGCGCTTCGTCCTTGCTCAACGACATGAAGTTCTCCGGCAGTTGGCGGGAGATGTCGAGGCGGACCATGGAGACCATGCCGGTCGGCTGGGTGGTGCTGACCGAGATGCCCTGAGCGGTCAGGCAGCTCGCGAACTGCTGTGCGAGCTGGACGAGTTGGGCGTCACCGTTGAGCGCGAGGCCGTTGGCGTGGTTCTGGTCGTCGCGGGCCTTCTCCGCGTTCTTCTCGGCCGCCGCGCTGAGCGCCGGTCCGTGCGCCGCGGCCCGCCCCGTCTCCGTGCACCCGGCGATCTTCTCCTCTGCCTTGGTCTTGGCCGGGGGACCGGTCAGCGCGATGTCGTACGCCTTCTTCTGCGCGTCGGTCAGACCGTCCTCGTCCTGGTCCTGGGGTGCGGTCCGCTTGGCTGCCGCGGCCTTGCTGAACGGGATGTTGGAGTCGTTCGGGTAGACGGCACCGGCGTAGTACCCGAAGCCGTACTTCTGCCGGAACTGCTTCGCCCGCGCGTAGTCCTCCCCGTCGACCGCGGTGAACGTGTCGGCCGTGGTCGAGGTCCGCACGTGCGGGGTGTAGGTGAAGCCCTGCTTCTTCATGCAGACCGCGATGGCGTTCTCCTGGATGTACTCCTTCTTCGTCGCGTCGTCCACGCCGTCCGGGACGGTGAGTTGGGTGGCGCCGTTGACTGTCGTCGTGCCCGCGCTCGACGACGAACTCCCTGCACCGGAGGCCGACTTGCTGTCGGATCCGCCAGCGCAGGCGGCGAGGAGGGGGAGCAGTCCGAGGGCGAGGGCCAGGGCGGACGCACGTATTCCGGGCGTGCCGAATTTGGGCATGCTCATGCCATGCACTCCTTCAGGGTTGATCAGGGTGTTGTGGACAAGAGGTGTTTCACTCAGCCGGTGAGGTGCCGGTTCAGCCGCCGCCGCTCTCCTTCACGGCGTCGAAGATGCGGGAATCGGTGGCGAGTTGGATGAGCGGACCGGTGCGCGGACCACTGCCGCTCCGGCCGGTGGCGGCCTCGTCGAGGCTGCCCGCGATGACCTGCACCGTCCATCCGCCCGGGGTCAGATAGGTGACACCGGTGGCCATGGACCTGCCGGCCACGAAGAAGTACAACAGGCTGCCCGAACCGTGCTCGGTCAGGGAGCACCGGGTGATCAGACCGTTCCAAGGGGAGGCGAGCACACGGCCGTTGCTGTCCGCGCAGGCCCGGGTGGGGTGGGGGTACGACGGGTCCGTGGCGGTCCGGCTGACGCTCACGTAAAGGTCGTTGACGCTGCCGTCGGCGGTGGTCATCTTGAAGTACCGCCCGGGGCGGAGGGGTTGGCGGGGTTGCTCGGCGGAGACGGTCGTGCCGGTGCCGTTCCCGGAGGAGAGGATCGACCGCACCAACTCCAGTGACGGAGACCAGACCGACGGCTGCCCGGCGGGAAGCGTGGGCACGCTCTCCGGCCGGGGCGTGAGCAACGCGTGCCCGCCGAGGGCGACAACTCCCGCCATGACGAAGGCACTTACCGTCGCCCCGACCCGCCGCCGCCGACGGATCCGCGCACCGCGCGCGACGGCGCCCGGCACCAGGTCGGGCATGGGCGGTTCGGCTCCGGAGCCCAGCCCGCTCAGGGCATCCGCGAGCGCGGACTCGTACACCTGCGGGTCGATCTCGTCCGTCTGGTCCGTGAACCCGTCACCGGCCTTCCCGCTCATGCTCACCACTCCGCCCGCAGATAGCCGGTTCCCGTGCCTGTGCTGCCAGGTCCGAAGTCGTCCCCGAGATCCTTGCCGGAGTCGGCCAGGATGGTGCGCAGGGTGCCAAGACCCCGGGAGGTCTGGCTCTTCACCGTGCCGACGCTGCACCCCAGCGCCGCCGCCGTGGCCTCCACGCTCTGGTCCTCCCAGAACCGCAGCACCAGCACCGCCCGCCCACGCGGCGGCAGTTGCCGTAGCGCGTCGAGCAGCGGTGGCCGCGCCGCTGACGTCGTTGCCTTCACACGGCTCGCCGACTTCGAGCTGGCCTGCACATCCATGCCCAACTGCACGAACGGCGTGTTGATGGACTCGCACTGTCAGCCGCATTCTGCGGCCAAGGCGGGCGAACGTGCTGCCGAAGTGCTCGACCAGGCTCGCCACCCTCCACCAGTACGAGCC
>NZ_JBLTJC010000238.1:0-16497 GCF_048158785.1 Streptomyces colwelliae
CTGCGCACCCAACGCCCGCCCCGCCAACGGCAGTTCCCCCGCAGGCTGCCCAAGGCTCGGTACCGCCCGCACCGGCGCCGCAGGCAGCGACGAACCCGCGATCCGGGCACTCCGCTCCCCGTCCAGCACCGCGCGGAACCCCGTCCCCGTGAACGACGGGTTCTGCCAAGTGGGCAGACGCGCACCGAACCCGGCGTCGGCCACCCCGGTACCTCCGACGGCGGAGGCCCGCTGGATCGGCGGCAGCCCCGGCCAGGCGGCCAAGGCCACCGCGGGCGCCGTAGAAGCCGTAGAAACCGCAGGAGCCGCAGTACTTGAAGAACTCACAGGACCTGCGGAGCCGTCCGCCTCGGCAGAACCCCGAAGTTCGCCGGCCCGTCGTCCCCGCAACCGGTCCAGGAACCCCACCGCTCAGCCCTCCGCCCCGGACCGCGTCACCAGGGACGCGATCTCGCCCGTGTAGCGGCGGCGGTCGTGGTGTTCGAGGTCCAGGATGTCCTCCAGGCTCCAGTGGAAGTGGTAGGCGACGTACGCGATCTCCTCGTGCAGCCGGTCGGTCGCGTACGTCACGATTCCCCCAGGCGGCTCCCGCCGAGCTCCACTTCGAAGGGTTCCGCGCAGTGCGGGCACTGAACTGCCGCGCGGGTGTGGCCTTCCGCGTTGATCTGGCGGTAGAAGTCCTGGAGGAAGGCGAGGTCGGAGGCGAACATGTTCTCCACGATCCCGTCGTGGACCATGGGGACGCTGCCCAGCCTCGTGATCACCCGGCCGAGCAGCACCACCGACAGATACGCCGGGTTCTCCTGCACCCGGACGTCCCGCAGCGGCACCAACTCGTCGCGCGCGGTGGCCAGTCGCATCACACCGTCCTGGTGGACCGTGCCGGACTCGTCGACGTAGCCGCGCGGCAGCTGGAAGGGGAACTCGGTCCGCAGCGTCTGCCGTACGGCCGGAGCGGGCGCCGGGGCGGCCGGGGCCGGTATCGGCCCCGCCCCCACCTCGGCCACGGGCTCCGCACCCGGTGCAGCCACAGCCGTAGCCGCGCCCGCCGCCGAACGCCTCATTATTCGATGACCAGTTCTTCGAACACGATGGTCACGGACTCGGTGAGGGCGGCGGCCTCGCCCGCCTTCACCGTGCTCGCGTCGATCTTGCTGCACCAGGCGTTGCGCAGGTGGTAGCGCTTCACCGGGTTGTTCTGGAAGTCCATCATGATGATCGACGCGTTCTTGCGCGCGGTGGTCATCTGACCGGAGATGGACTCGTTGATCCACTGGGTGAACGAGGCCGACTGGGTCATGCCGCGGATCACCGTGCAGGTGCCGTTCTTCTTCACGCCCGGCATGTTCTTGACCACGTTCTGGCCGTTGGGGGTGTTCTGCTGGTACGTGATGACGTCCTGCTCGATGCTGAGGCCGCTGACCTCCGCGAGGTACTCGACCATCACACCGTCGATCTGTAGGCCGAAATTGTGTGAGGTGAGGGCGTCACCCGGCTGGAGACTCATGAATTCGCTGTCCTTCTAAGGGTGTTGAAGAAGACGACCTGGAGCGGCAGTAGGGCGGGCACGCCTACTCCTCCAACTCCCCGCTGCCGCTGGAGAACTGAGCCAGTCGGAAGATCACGAACTCGGCCGGCTTGACCGGTGCGATGCCGATCTCGCACACGACCCGGCCGACGTCGACGGACTCCGGCGGGTTGGTCTCCTCGTCGCACTTGACGTAGTACGCCTCTTCCGGCCGCTGGCCGAACAGGGCACCGCTGCGCCACTCGTTGACCAGGAAGGCCGAGATGTTGCGCCGGATCCGGGCCCACAGGGCGTGGTCGTTCGGCTCGAACACCACCCACTGGGTGCCGATCAGGATCGACTCCTCCAGGTAGTTGAAGTACCGGCGGATGTTGAGGTAGCGCCAGGCCGGGTCGGAGGACATGGTGCGGGCGCCCCAGACGCGGATGCCGCGGCCCGGGAAGGCGCGGATGCAGTTGACGCCGATGGGGTTCAGCAAGTCCTGCTCACCGCGGGTGATTTGGGTCTCCAGGTCGACCGCGCCGCGTACGACCTCGTTGGCCGGCGCCTTGTGCACGCCGCGCTCGGAGTCGTTGCGGGCCCAGACGCCGGCGATGTGGCCGCTCGGCGGGATCAGCCGGGACTGTCCGCTGGACGGGTCGAAGGTCTTGATCCACGGGTAGTACAGGGCCGCGTACTTGGAGTCGTAGCCGGCCGTCTCCTGCCGCCAGACCCGGATCTGACGGGCGTTCAGGCTCGGCGGCGGGTCGATGACGGCGACCCGGTCGCCCATCAGCTCGCAGTGCGCGATCAGGCCCAACTGGACCGCCTTGACGGCCTCCAGGTCGATGGCGCCGCGCTGGTAGGCGGCCATCAGGTCGGGCACCGCGACCATGGAGATCTCGTCCACGGCCTCCAGGCCGCCGAAGCCGGTGCGGTCGGCGGAGTCGCCGAGGTAGGTGGCCGGGCCAGGGTGTGACGCAGTGTCATTTCCCTTGCCGGGTACGGCGGGTGCGGCGGGACCGGAGGCGGGTGCGGCGAGGGCGACCGTCTGGTTCTCCGGGCGGGCCAGCTGCGCGGCGGGCGCGGTCTCGGCCACGGCGATGAGCTTGGAGCGCTCCTTGACCTGGGTGACCACGTAGTTGCGGCCGCCCTTCTTGGCGGTCACGTCGAAGCTCTCGACGTCCTTGCCTGCGTCCTTGACGATCAGCCGGAAGCGTTCGGCGGGGCCTTCGCCCTCGGCGTCGGCCACCTCGACGGTCAGGTCGCCGGGCGCCAGCGCGGTCACGGCGAAGGTGCCGAGCTGGGCCGGCTCGCCCGCGGGCAGCGCGGCCGGGGTGGCCGAACCGGTCACGGCGGACGGGGACCTGGTCTCCGCGGAGGTGCCCTCGGCGGTGCCGCCGACGCGGACGACGTAGGCGGCGGAACCGCCGTTGTTGAAGAAGCCGTAGACGGAGTGGGCGAGGTAGTACCCGTCGGTGAACTCACCGAAGGCAGCCACGTACTGCGTCCAGTTGGTCACCAGGGTCGGCTCGTTCAGCGGACCGGTCGGGGCCAGGCCCACGAAGGCCGCCACCGAGGTGCCCACTCCCTCGATCGGGCGCGAGCCGCTGGCCACCTCCTCGACGTAGACGCCGGGCGACAGATAGGACGGCATGCTCTGCTCTCCTCGGGGTACGAGATAAGACGCTCTTAAGCGTCACGCGCGTGCCCCGGCCGCCGAAACGTCCCCGAGTGCCTGCTTCGGGGCAACTTCCTTGCCCTCAGGGGCAGTCGGCCGCACGGTTCGCGGGCAGCCCATCGCGCCGTATCCCCCACAGGCCCGTCCCGGCGCGGTGGACGCCGTCGCCCTGGGGGCAGTGACAGGTTTGGCGGGCGGCCCCTTTGGGCAACTCCTGTTGCCCCGGCGACTCCTGACGCGCTCTCACCATCCGTCGTAGCGTCGGCCCATGAGTCTGTGGACCTCCCTGGAGCCCGCGTCCGCGACCGTCGATCCCGGTGGCAGTACCCGCGTGCGGCTGCGGCTGCGCAACACCGGCGACGTCGTGGACGAGTACCGCTTCGAACCGGTCGGGAGCATCGCGCCCTGGACCACCGTGGAGCCGCAGACACTGCGGCTCTATCCGGGCACGACGGGGACGGTCGACCTGACGTTCGCGCCGCCGCGCACCCCGGACGCCACGGCGGGCCCGAACCCGTACGCGATACGGATCACGCCGACCGAGCACCCGGAGGCGGTGACCGTCCCCGAGGGCAATCTGACCATCACCCCGTTCACGGAGCTGCGCGCGGAGCTGGTGCCGCCGACGGTCAAGGGACGGTTCCGCGGCCGCCCCCGACTCGCCGTGGACAACCTGGGCAACACCAAGCTGACGGCGTCGATCAGCGGCAGTGACAACGGCGACCAGCTGTCGTACGACATCCATCCGGGCAATGTGCAGATCGAGCCGGGCCGGGCCGCCTTCGTCAAGGCGTCCCTGAAGCCGCGGAAGATCATCTGGTTCGGGCCGAAGGAGCAGCGGCCGTACACGCTCAACGTGCTGCGGTCCGGCGCCAACCCCCTTCCCGTGGAAGGGACTTACCTCCAGCGCGGGTTCCTGCCGCGTTGGCTGGCCACCTTCCTCGGCGTCGTCACCGCGCTCGCGCTCACCTTCCTCATGCTGTGGATCGCGTACAAGCCACAGGTGAAGACCGCCGCCACCGAGCAGTTGAAGGACGCGGGCGTCAGTACGCTCGCGCCTGCTCCCTCCCCGACGGCCAGTGTGCCGCCGCCGCCCACCGCGACGGCCACGACTCCCCCGCCGGCGGCCGAGACCTCCACGGCCGCCGCGACGGGCGGTGGCGGGGGCGGTTCCACGACGTCTGCCAAGCCCAAGATCAAACCGGCGACGGCGGCGACCGCGGTGAAGAAGCTGGCCGCGAAGGACGCGGGCCGGCACATCTGCTACCGCGCCTTCATCGCGGGCGACGGCTGGACGGACGCGGTGTGCGACGGGGCCGCGACCGGCACGGTCGACGACGCCAAGCAGATCACGGCCCTGAACATCGCGGTGTCCGGAACCCTCGGCTCGGCCGCCAACGCCTTCATCCACAACCCGGACTCGACCGATGGCAACGGCCACTGGGAACCGCAGTGGACGGCGATCATCGCCGACAACAAGGACAACTACATAGGCAGTTCGAAGGAGGACGCCCCGTACATGACGGGCTTCGCCATCAACATCGGCAGCGGCCAGGTCTGCCAGACGGCCCGCAACACGGGCTACGACTGGGGCGGTCAGGGGTGCGCGGACCCGCGCCCGAAGTACATCTTCGGCGGCACCCTCGCCAACGACCGCTGGCTGGTGGCCGTCAAGTTCACGGTGTAGCGCGCCGGGCGGCTACCAGGTGCCCTCGCCGGGCACCAGCCGCCCCGCCTTGCGGTATTCGCGGCGAGCCCCTTCAAGGAGGTCCGCCGTGGTGACCGTGTCCCCGCGTCCGGCGGCGAGGTACGCGGCGGTGACGACGGCGCTGCGGATGGAACCGCCGGCCAGCTCGAACTCCTTTGCCAGCGGCGCGAGTTCGAGGCCGGGCGCGCTCGGCACATGGGTCAGGCCGTGCCGCCACAGGGCGAGCCGCTGGGCGGGGTCCGGGAACGGGAAGTCGACGACCAGGTCGAGCCTGCGGGTGAACGCCTCGTCGATGTTGGCGCGCAGGTTGGTGGTGAGCAGCGCGATCCCGTCGAAGGACTCCAGCCGTTGGAGCAGGTAGGCGCTCTCCATGTTGGCGTACCGGTCGTGCGAGTCCTTCACCTCGGACCGCTTGCCGAAGACGGCGTCGGCCTCGTCGAAGAGGAGCACGGCGTCGGTGCGGTCGGCCTCCGTGAAGATCCGTTCGAGGTTCTTCTCGGTCTCGCCGACGTACTTGTCCACGATCGACGACAGCTGAACGACATAGAGATCCAGGCCGAGTTCGGCCGCGACGACCTCCGCCGACAGCGTCTTGCCGGTGCCGGACTCCCCCGCGAACAGGCCGAGCACGCCACGCCCCCGGCCGCCGCCCGCGCTGAGCCGCCAGTCGCCGAGGACCCGGTCGCGGTGCCGGGCGCGCAGGGCGAGTTCGTGCAGCTGGGTCAGGGACCGCTCGGGCAGGACGAGGTCCCGCCAGTCGACGGCGGGCCGGATCCGCCGGGCATGCTGTTCGAGCCCGGACGCCGACTGCTGCCGCGCGGCGAGCCGCAGATGGGCGGCGCTCATCGTGGTGCCGTCGAACGCCGCGAGACCCCGGGCGGCACGGGCGGCGCGCGCGATACGGTCGGCGCCGAGGTGGTACGGCGCGACGGTCGCCCGCACGTCGAAGCCGCTCTCCTCGCCGACGGCGTCCGTCCAGGCCCGCACCGCCGCGGCCCGCTGCCGGGGCGCCTCCAGGATCAGCGGATCGCTCTCGCACCACTCCGGGTCGTACGGCCGCGCACCGGCGACCAGCACGGAGACGTCGGTGGCGTCGGTCAACGCCCGTACCAGCGCGCCGGGTTGATCGGACAGCCCGCTCACGACGACCATCCGGCCACTGAGCCGGGCCTCGCGCAGCAGTTCCGGCACCCGCTCCACGGGCCCGGAGAACCGCACGGCGGCCACCCCCGCCGCGTCCAGCGCGGCCGCAACGCACACGAGCCCGTCGCCTTCGTGACGCTCCCTCAGATACACGGTGAGCGGCGGCCCTCCGGCAAGCAGCACACCCAGCCGGCCCACGAAGGCGGCGAACTCCTCGTCTCCGCCCGGCTCTTGTCCGTCGTACGACGCGCTCGGCAGCGGCAGCGGGTGGAGGTGTCCGGTGAGGGTCGCGTCCGGGGTGTCGTCGCCGAGCAGGTGCGCCACGACCCGGTCGGGCACGCGCAACGAGCGGCTGAGGAAGGGGCGTTCGGGTTCCTCCACGGTGAGCAGCCCGAGGGCGGACAGCGGGGCCGTGGAAAGGAACCGGGCCCGGCCCGCCGCCTGGTGCGCGGGGATGCCGCACAGGTCCAGGGCGAGTCCCACGGTGGCCCGGCGGCGGCCGACGTCGTCGTTGAGGTAGCCGTAGAGCGGCTCGAAGGTGCGGTCCAGGTCGGGGGCGAGGGCGACGAGGAGGAGCGCGGTGTCGAGGTCGGTCAGGTGCAGGGCGGCGAGCCGGTCGGCGGGGCGGTGCGGCAACTCCCGTGCGGGCGGGGCCGGTTCCGGTGAGCGCAGCAGCAGTCGTCGTACCGCCTCCTCCGGGAGGTACAGGCCGCGCATCGGGTCGCCGGCCGTGGGGTCGGTGGCGGAGCGCTGGTCGACGAGCAGGGCGACGCGCTCACGGAGACGACCGAGCCGGGCGAGGAGAGCGTCGGTCTCGGGCTCGGCGGCGAAGGGCACGGAGTCGTCCGCGACGGTCGAGCCGAGGTCCCCCGCCTTCTCCATCGGGGTCATGTCGACTTCCCCGGCATCGTCCGTCACGGTCATGTCGGCGTTCCCGGCATCGTCCGTCACCGTCATGTCGGCGTCCCCGGCGCCCTCTTGCGCCGGGCGACCTCGCGGGACTCCCGTACCGCGGCCACCTGGCGCGGGCGGTGGGCGCGTTCCTCAGGGCCCGGCTCGCTGCCGTCGAGGCCGCCGATGCGGACCGCCGCGCCCTCGGTGACGGGCGGGCCGGCGTCGTACTCGGGGTAGGCCGGGAAGGGCGCGGTGACCACGAGGTCGAGGGACGGCTTGAGTTCGCCGCCGAGGGCGGACCAGATCTCCGCGAGGGAGCGTGACTCGGTCTGGATGCCGGCCACCGAGATCGGCACCGTGAGGCCCAACGCACCCAGCGTTCCCGGTAGTTCGTCGGGGGCGAGCAGCTCGCGCGGGATCAGCGTCGACAACACGGCGGACAGCAGCCGGTGTTCGTCCTGCGGGCGCTTCGTCCACGCCGTCACCAGGTACGACAGCCGGAACCAGCGCGGCGGCTGGCGGCGCTTGACGACCACGTCCCGCTCGTCGCGCACGGCGACATGCCCGCGCTGGCGTCGGTGCACGTCCTCCCGGATGTCGTACAAGTAGGTGTTGATCGTGGGGGTGTTGCGGCGGGCCGCCCAGTCGCGGGTCGGGGCGTCGAAGGAGACCTCGATGCCCGAACCGGCCAGTGCGCCGCCGCCGATCAGGTCCTTGAGGACCTCGTCCACCTCGTGGATCACCGCCGAACTCCCGCCCTGCCGTGCTGTCGTGCCCCGCGGTACGCGTCGGCGCCGGTACGCCCCTGTCGGCCGTCCCCCGATCGTGCCGTCCCAACCTCCCGTCCCCGCAAGCACCTTGGGGACGGGAGCGGGGCACGGCATGTTGCCCGCGTGTCCGGCTTCGAGTGCCCGTTCGGTCAGATGTAGCCTTCCCGAAGGGAATACGCCACGGCGTGCGCCCGATTGCGCAGATGAAGGCGTGTGGTCAGCCCGTGCATGACGTTTTTGACGGTGCGTTCGGAATAGGAGAGCTTGCTGGCTATCTCTCCGGTGTCCAGCCCCTCGGCGACCAGCCGCAGGACGTCCACCTCACGCGGCGAGAGCCCCGAGGGATGGCCTCCGGACCGGCCCGCCGCGCTGCGGTGCAGCGTCCCCACCTGTTCGACGAGCCTGCCGATCAGATCGGCCGGCAGGTCTCCGTCACCGCGCGCCGCGGCGACCACGGCCTGCACCAGGCGCTGCGCGGTCGCCTCCCCGCGCCACACGATCGCGCCGACCCCGCACTCGATCACATCGAGCAACTCCGCCTCGCGCAGCGCCCCGACGACGAGCACGGCCCGCCCGCCCTCGCTGCGCACGAGCCGGCGCAGCCGGGTGAGCGCGGTCTCGTCGAGGGTGTCGGCGATGAACAGGGCCACTCTGCCGGGACCGGTGTCGTTCTCCTCGCGGAGATCGATCTCCGGGTATCTGCGCAGCTGGCTGAGGGCTCCCTCGCGGGAGATCGGGTCCGGGGCGTGCACCGCCACGGGTATCCGGTCGCCGGAGTCGGCCGTACCGGGGTGTGCGGGCCGCGATGAGCTGAGCAACGTTCTCCCTCGAATCCACATCCACCTACGTGCCACCCCGGTTGCGCTGGTGGCGGCCGTGTACTCCTCACCCTCACGGGACGGGTGGGGCGCGCGCAATCGTGGAGCACCACGAGCAGCACCACGAGATCGGACGTACGGCGGACCACGGCGAGTGAGCGACGACGACGGCGGAAGCGACCGACACGACGGGTACGACGGACACGAGGAGGACCGCGATGCCGGGGACGACGTCTGACGCCGGAGCGTCCGCGATACCGCCCGAACACCGGGACGCGACACGGCTGTTGGCGGCGGAGGCCGCGTGGGCCCGGGCCGGTGCCGGCCGGCTGGTACTGCTGCGCGGGGCCACCGGGACGGGCCGTACCACCGTGCTGGAGGCCGCCGTCGCGGACGCCCTGGCGCACGGCATGCGGGTGCTGCGGGCCCGCTGTTCGCCCCGCGACCAGGCGGTGCCGTACGCCACCGTCCTGCAACTGATGTCCCTGGTACCGGAGTTCGGCGACCCGAAGTTCACCGGGGACGAGCGGGCGAACGCCGGTCTGTTCCATCGCGTGCTCCGCTCCTACGCCGACCGGGCACCGCTGCTGATCGCCGTGGACGACGTCCACCTGGCCGACCCGGCCTCGCACCGCTGGCTGGTCGAATCCGCCCGGCACGTCGACCGATTACGGATCCTGCTGGTCGTCACGGAACGCAGCCAGTACGACGTCGATCCACCGGCCCCCGGCCTGACCCACACCCTGTCGCCCGCCCTGGTCCGCACCCTCACGCTGGCCCCCCTGACCGCGAACTCGGCCACCGCGCTGGTGAGTTCGGCCCACCCGGACGCCCCCGCACCATGGATCGACGACTGCGTACGGGCCGGCGCCGGCAACCCGTTGCTGTTGCGGGCCCTGCTCGACGACCTCGACGCCGGCGGGCATCCGGCCGTCCCGGAGACATCCGCCGCGCTGTACCCAGGGGCGTATCCGGCCGCCGTGTCCTGGTGGTTGGACAGTGCGGGCCCCGTCACCGGCGAGGTCGCCCGGGCCCTGGCCGCGCTGGACGAGGGGTTGGAGGGGGACGTCCCGCAGGGGCAGCCGAGCGTCCACGCCCCTTGCCCGGCCGACGAACTGGCCGCGCTGATCGCCGAGTTGGCGGGCGCCGACCCGGCGCGGGTGACCGGCTGGCTCACCGCGATGAGCGGGCTCGGGGTGTTGCGCCCCGACCCCGACGGACGTCCGCGCTACGCGCATCCGCTCCTGCGGGACGCGGTGCTCACCGGTGTCCCCGCGGCCAGACGGCGGGCCGCGCACGCGGCGGCGGCCGAGACGATGCAGCGCCACGGCGTCTCCCCCGACACGGTCGCCCGGCAACTGCTGCTGTCCGACCCGGTGGGCGAGCCCTGGACGTCGGCCGCGCTCCAGGAGGCCGCCGCGCTCGCGCTGCGCGACGGGCGCACGGCCGACGCGGCGGCCTTCCTGCGCCGGGTCCTGGAGGAACCGCTCCCGGACGCCCGCAGACAGCGCCTCCTGACCGAACTGGGCTCCCTCGAGTACAAGGCGCAGGCGACCTCGGCCGGCATCCCCCACCTGAGCGAGGCGCTACGGCTGCCGGGGGCGCCGCAGGACACGGTGCGCGCGGCGGTCGCGCTCGGCACGGCGCTGGCCGGCCGGGGCAGGACCGTGGCGGCCGTGGACGTACTGCGCACGGTGGAGGACGAGTTGACGGACCGCCCGCAGCTGATCCGCACCCTCCAGACCGCTTCGGTGCTGCTGTCCGAGCAGGACCAGACGGTGCGGAAGGAGGTGTACCGGTGGCTGTGCGACGCCGCCGAGCACTCGCCGGAGCTGGTCGGTACGGCCGGTCACGCGCTGGTCGTACGGCATGCGGCCACGGCCGGGCTGATCTCGGCCGCGGAGGCGATGCGGCGGTTGCGGGCGCTGCTCGCGCAGCCCGCCGACCCGCTGACCGAGCCGTTCCTGATCGGTACGGCCGCCGCGGTCGCCCAGTGGGCCGACGAACTCCCGGAAGCCGAACGGCTGGTGGAGCGCGGCCTGGTGGGTCAGCGTCCCGACCTGCTGCACCCGATGCACGAGGCGCTGGCCAACGTACGGGCCGACATCCTGGCCGCGCGCGGTGAGCACGCGCGGCTGCTGGCGGAACCGTGTCCGCGTGACCGGGCACGCACCGGGCCCTCCAACCGGCAGGCCCATGTGCTGCTTTCGCTCGTGGCGACCGGCGAGGAGGCGCGGGCGCTGCGGCTCGCGGACGGTTTCGATCTGCGGTCGGCGCCCGACTCCTGGGAGTTGAACCGCTTTCTCTACGCGCGGGGAGTGCTGCGTGCCGCCACCGGCGACACGGCGGGCGCGCTGCACGACTTCCTGGAGTGCGGGCGCCGTCAGTCGGCCCGTGAGGTGGTCAGCCCGGTCGTCACCCCGTGGCGCACGGCCGCCGCCGAGTGCCGTCTCGCCCTCGCCCGTCCTCGGGAGGCCGTCGCCCTGGCCGAGGAGGAGCTGCGGCTGGCCCGGGTGTGGAACACACCCCGCACGATGGGCCGTTCACTGCGTGTCCTGGCCGCGGCGACCGGCGGCCGGCGCGGTCTGGAGCTGGCGGAGGAGGCCGTACGCCTGCTGCGGGACGGGCCGGTGGGGACGGAGGCCGAGTTGGTGTCGGCGCTGATCACGCAGGGCCGTGGGCTGACCGCGGCCGGCGACCGGGGACGGGCCCGCGCCTGTCTGCGGGAGGCCGCGGAGCGCGCCGAGCGGCTCGGGGCGACACGTCAATGGGCCCTGGCCGAGGAGGCGTTGGGCGAGAGCGGCGCCCGGCGCTCGGCGCCCGCCCGTACCGGTTCCGGGTCGCTCACGACCAGTGAGCGGCGGATCGCCGAACTGGCCGCCGACGGCCGGACGAACACCGAGATAGCCGATCTGCTGCACCTGGCCCGCCGCACGGTGGAGACCCATCTCACCAGTTCCTACCGGAAGTTGGGCATCCGGCGGCGGGGCGAACTGCCCGGGACGCTGGGGCGTACGGACGGGCAGTGATCGACGGTCCGTCGAACGGGCAGTGGCCCGCCGCGAGTTACTTGCGCGTCCCGGCGGTCGGCTTCTTGGGCTCGGTGCCCTCGGCCCGCACGGTGCTGTTGCCCTTCTTGGGGACGTGCCGGGGCACGACGTCCTGGGGGAAGGTGAGCTGCTGGTTCATCCACTTCAGGGCGGCGGGCATCTCCCGTACCCAGGTGGGGAAGTTGTGGCTTCCTGACTCGGGCAGGATCGACGCGACGCGCATGGGCGCCTTGACGGCCTTGATGAAGGCGAGTGTCTGCGGATAGCCCCGCTCGCCGTGCTTGCTGTCGGCGACCAGGACGGAGACCTGGGGTGCGGGCAGGTGCTTCAGCCGCCACATCAGGTCGTGTCCGTTGACCCGGTTCACCCGGCCGAGGCCGCTGCCGAAGAGGTTGCCGGTGGTGGGGTCGTCCTTGATGCGGTAGTCGGGGGAGAGTCCGGCGGCCGTCGTGTACACGTGCGGGTTGCGCATCGTCAGCTGGAGGGCGCAGGTGCCGCCGGAGGAGTAGCCCATGACGCCCCAGGCGCTGGCGTCGTGGCCGACCCGGTAGACGGACTTGAGGGCCTGCGGAAGGTCCTTGGCGAGGAAGGTCTCGGTCTGCGGTCCCCCAGGGACGTTCACGCACTCGGTGTCGCGTGGCGGGGCGATCGTGGGCCGGATCATCACCATGATGGTCGGCTGCATCTGCCCGCTCTTCTGCAGCTGCCCGGCGGTCTGCGACACCCGCAGGTACTGCGCGAGGTTGAAGATGCTGCCCGGGTAGCCGCTGAGCGCGACGACGACGGGGAAGCGCTGGCGCGCGTACGCCTTTTGGAAGTACTGCGGCGGCAGGTAGACGAAGGCCGGGTCGACCACTCCCGTACGGCGGCCGATGACCTTGACGGACTCCACCTTGCCGTTCACCGCGGGATTGCCGGTGGGCAGTCCGCTGACCCGGCTCAGCTGCTCATCGCCGGCGGGCTGCACCAGCGCCCCCTTCACGGAGACACCGCCGGCCGTGCCGGCACCGTTGTGGTCGGCCGCCTGGGTCACGCCGACGGGGGCGGTGTCGACGTTGCCGAACAGCTCGCCCCACGATCCGAAGAACTGGTACGAGGAGTTCAGCCAGCACGCGAACGCCGCGATGATAGTGACCTGAGTCACTCCAATGGCCGCCAGCCGCCCGAGCACCTGCCGCACGCCCGGACTGGCGAGCCGCGGCCACACCCAGACCAGCAGCGCCACGCAGACGGCAGCCACGGCCGCCACCACATAAACGGTAGTCTCGCTGGTCAAACCCATGCCACTCAGTCCCCGGTTTCCTTGCCTGTGCTGTTTCCTTCACACAGAAGGAGGGCTACGGACCCTTCTGCGTTCCTCAACGAGCACGAATAGGACAAAGAAGCGGGTCGGCACGGGTTTCCACGGACGGCCCCCTCACAGGTTTACGGCACCCCGTTCGGCGTCCGGCGGGCGTCCTGCCGGCGTCTCTCCTTCGCTCGGCCGAGTCGCCCGTCCGTCATACGTAAGGTCCCGCCGCGCCCCGCCCACCGGTCCGACCCGGTAGGTTTCGCAGCGGTCCGAAGCGGTCGACTCCGGGGAAGGGAACGACATGGCGAAGGACGATTCCGCCCTGCGGTCCGGCCCCGTCGACGACAACTCGGCGGACGGGCACGGCAGATCGGCCGGAAACGGCCGGCTGGCCGACAGACTCGCCTCCGCACGCCTTCAGTACTTCGTCGGCAGACGGGCGGAACTCGCCCTGTTCCGGCGGGCGTTGGCCGGCGAACCCGGCACTCCGATGGTCATCGTGCTGCACGGCCCGGGCGGCATGGGCAAGAGCGCGCTGCTGCAACGCTTCGCCGCGGAGGCACGCGCCGCGGGCCGGCCGGTCGTCGGCGTCGACGCCCGTACGGTCGAGCTCTCGCCGTCGGCCTTCGAGGAGGCGACCGCCGAGGTGTTCGCCCAGGACAACGCTGTCCTGCTGGTCGACGACTTCGAGCGCTACCGGGACATGGAGGAGTGGATACGCGAGCGCTTCCTGCCGCGGTTACCCGCCGGAGCCCTGGTCGTCGTCGCCGGACGGCACGCACCCGACCCCCTCTGGAAGGCGGACCTCGCGTGGAGCGAGGTCCTCCAGGTCGTGCCGCTGCGGGAGTTGGGGCCCGCGGACTCGGCGGCGCTGCTCACCTCGCAGGGCGCCGACCCCGCCCTGCACGCGTCCCTCCTGCGGTTCGCCGCGGGCCATCCGCTCGCCCTGCGCCTGGTGGCGGAGGCCGCGACACACGACAACTCGTCGACGGACGAGGTCTTCTGGGCCCCGCTGCGTACGGTCGTCGACCGCCTGCTGACCCACATCGTCGGCAGACCGCCCTCGCCCGCACACCGGCGGGCGCTGGAGGTGAGCGGCCATGTCGCGGACACCACCGAGGAGTTGCTGCGCGTGGCGCTCCCGGACGAGGACGCCACCGAACTCTTCGCCTGGCTACGGCAGTTGTCGTTCATGAGGTCGGGTCCCTTCGGGGTGTGCCCGTACGACGTCGTCCGCGACGCCCTGGACAGCGACTTCCGCTGGCGCGACCCGGAACGCTACAAGGCCATGCACCGCACGATCCGCCGCCACCTGGTGGAGCGCGTCCGCGACGCACCGGAGAAGGAAGCCCTGCGCGCCGCCCGCGAGTTCAACCACATCGTCTCCAGGGCGCAGTGGCTCAGGGAGTTCCAGGGCGGCCGCGACGAACCCGACGTCCACGAGCAGCCGATGCGCCCGGAGGACGCCCCCGCGCTGATCGAGCTGGCCCACAAGGTCGAGGGCGAGCACAACGCCCGTGCGGTCGCCTACTGGTTGAAGCGTCAGCCCGAGGCTTTCCACGTCCACCGGCGCTGCGACACGGGCCAACTCGTCGGATTCATGGCCTGGTTGAGGATCGACGCGCTCGACGACGAGACCCGGGCGGCCGACCCCGTGCTGACGGAGGCGTGGGAGCTGGTCTCCGCGATGACTCCCCCGCGCCAGGGCGAACACCTGGGCGTGGCGCGGTTCATGGTGCACGAGGAGAACCACCACCGCCCCTCGCGGTCGTGGGACCTGGTGCGCATGCGGATCATCTTCGAGCTGCTGCGCGCCAAGCACTGCGCCTGGTCCTGTTTCGTCAGCGCCGAACCGAAGTTCTGGGCACCGCTGATGACGTACATGGGCATGTTCCAGCCGCCCCGCCGAGCCGTCCACGCCGATCGCGGGTACGGCCTGTTCTGCCACGACTGGCGGGCGGCGCGGGTGGAGGAGTGGGCCCAGGGGATCGACGCGCGCCTGCTCGGCGGGGCACCGGCGGTGGCGGCCGGTAAGCCCAAGTCCCGTGTCTCGTCGCTGAGTCGGGAGGAGTCGGACGCCGCGGTCCGGGAGGCGCTGCGCGGCTGGCTCGACCCCGGCGGGCTCGCCGACAACCCGCTCCTGCGCAGTCGGCTGGTGGAGGAGCTGAGCGAGGGCGACCCGGTGACCGCGCTGCGCGACCTGATCGGCAGGGCCGTACAGCGGCTGAACGCCCATCCCCGCACCCGGCATCTGCACGACGTGCTCACGCTGACGTACCACTCGACGTCCACGCAGGACGCCGTGGCGCGGAAGCTCAACCTGGCGTTCAGCACCTACCGCAGACATCTGGCCCGCGCCCTCGACGAGGTGCGCGAGACGGTGTGGGACTGGGAGGTGCACGGCCGGATCAGGGCCGAACAGGAGCCCCCGCAAGGGAGTTGAGGGGCCCCGACGGTCGAGGGCCCGGCGGAACACACGGCAGCGGCCCCCAGGAACCCCCGGGAACCACTGCCGTCGCCGCCTACCGGACTGCTTGCCGGTCTGCCTGCCGGACTACTTGGCGGGCTTGTAGAACGCGTACGTGGCGGTGTACTGCACGCTGACCTGGTCCGTGCTGGTGCCGGTGCAGGCCGTGGTGGGGGCGACGCCGCCGCTCGTGCCCAGGCGCTGGACGTAGGAGACGTCGGCGAAGACACCGGTGCCACGGGTGGCGGTGGCCTTCAGCAGCAGCTCGGGAATGGTGCCCGTCTTGGGCGAGTTGGCGATCGCGGAGCCGTTGACGGCGCTGCCGTCCACCGTGGACACCCACACCGGGCCGCGGGAGTGCAGGGCGACGGGACGCTTGGCGCGGTCGTTCTTGGCCCACAGGGTGGCGGCGGGCTCCAGCAGCGTCCAGGCGCTGTTGGTGCAGGTGTAGGTCTGGACGCCGGCGGCGGAGAAGACGCCGGTGAGCGTGTTGCCGTCCGGGACCTTCAGCGCGTCGGGCACGGTGACGCCGAGGCGGAGCGGCGGCTGGGGGGTGGCGGCCTGGCCGGCGGTCGCGCTCACGAGCGCGCCGGCGGCCACGGCGGTGACGGCCGCGGTGGTGAGGATGAGACGTCTGGCGATCTTCATCGGTGTGTCTCCAGAGCAATTTCTGAACAGGGTCGCGGGTATCGGGGTCACGGGTGTCCGGACTCCCGGGCCGATCAGATGATCTTCGGCCCCGCTGTCGCAATGTACGGGGGATTACTCACGGCCGAGGTACCAACTTCTGATCGACTTATGGCCAGCACTGCTCACCGCCACGGCGAGGTGGGTATTGCCGTCCCCGTTTCCGTTGTCCGGCAGGACGTGCGCCGGTCTCCTCTACGGAAGACTCCGCCGGCCGGATCGCCGCGCGGCGGAGCGTGGGAACGGACAGGAGTGTTGAGACATGCCTCGTCGCCGGTTGTCCATCCGCCGACAAGGGCGCGCACGATCCATGGCGGGCCACCGCCGCGCGCCCCGCCCGCGCCGCCCGGTACGCAGACAGGCCGGCCTGGCCGCCGCGGTGCTCCTGACCTGCCTCGCCGTGGTGACCGGCGTACTGATGGCCCGCGCGCAGCCCGGAGCCCCGGGAGACCGTACGGTCGCAGGCCCGTCGCCCACGCAC
>NZ_JBLTJC010000239.1:0-16282 GCF_048158785.1 Streptomyces colwelliae
AGCCGGTCTACGGCTTTATCGCCGAGGGCTACTGGGAAGATGTCGGTACCCACGAGAGCTATGTGAAGGCGCAGGCCCGCCGGTCCCGCGGGGGTTGCCGCGCCCGCCGCTCCTACCGCCGCCACCACTGCTGCCACTGCCACTGCTTCGCATCAAAGTTCCGTCGTCGTCGTTTCGTCTGCATCTGCATCCGGTGCATCCGGATCGAACGACGGGACCCCTTCCAGCGTCTCCGCCTCGATCGCCTCAGCCTCAGGGAGGAAGGGCGCGAGCTCCGGGAGCTCGTCCAGGCCGCGCAGGCCCATCCGCTCCAGAAAGTAGTTCGTCGTCACGTACAGGATCGCACCTGTTTCGGGTTCCGTGCCCGCCTCCTCGACCAGACCCCGCTGCAAGAGGGTGCGCATCACACCGTCGCAGTTGACTCCGCGGACCATCGAGACCCTGCTGCGGCTGACCGGCTGGCGGTACGCGACGACCGCCAGGGTCTCCAGCGCCGCCTGCGTGAGCCGGGCCTGCTGCCCGTCCAGGACGAACCCCTCGACGGCCGGCGCGTACTCGGGCCGCGAGTAGAAACGCCACCCGCCGGCGATCAGCCGCAGCTCGAAACCACGCCCCTGGACGGTGTACTCGTCGGCCAGCTCGCGCAACGCGTCCGCGATCCGCCGTTTGGGCCGCTGGAGTATTTTCGCGAGGTGTTCCACGGTCGCGGGCTCGTCCACGACCATCAGGACGGCCTCCAGGGCGGGCTTGAGGGCGAGATCCGCGACGGCGGACGGGCTCGCCGGTACGCCCGTGGTCTCCTCGCTCACGCCGACTCCTCCTTGGTCTCCTTGGGCGGCTCGGGCGGCCGGTCGAACTCGTCCGTCACCACGGGCTCGCCTTCCCCCTCCCCACCGGTCCACCGCACGATCAGATCCCCGAGCGCGGTCTCCTGGTCCAGCGCGACGGCTTTCTCCCGGTAGAGCTCCAGCAGGGCCAGGAACCTCGCTACGACGGTCAGGGTGTCGTCGGTGTCCTCGACGAGCACGCTGAAGCTGGCCTCGCCGAGCTCCCGCAGCCGGGCCACCACGATCCCGGCCTGCTCCTGCACACTGACGAGCGGCGCGTGGATGTGGTCGACGTACACCTGCGGCTTGGGCCTGGGCTGCATCGCCTTCACGGCGAGCCTGGCGAAGCCCTCGGGCCCGATCCGGATGACGACCTCGGGCAGCAGTTCGGCGTGGTGCGGTTCGAGCCCGACGGTACGGGGGTAGCGCCGGGCTTCTTCGTCGAGACGCCGGTTGAAGATGTCGGCGATCTGCTTGTACGCGCGGTACTGCAACAGCCGCGCGAACAACAGGTCCCGGGCCTCCAGCAGCGCCAGGTCGGCCTCGTCCTCGACCTCGGCGGCGGGCAGCAGCCGAGCCGCCTTCAGATCGAGCAGGGTCGCCGCGACGACGAGGAACTCGGTCGTCTGGTCCAGGTCCCAGTCGGGCCCCATCGCCCTGATGTACACCATGAACTCGTCGGTGACCTTGGACAGCGCCACCTCGGTCACATCGAGCTTGTGCTTCGAGATCAGCTGGAGGAGGAGATCGAAGGGCCCCTCGAAATTGGCGAGCCGAACCTTGAAAACCCCGTCATCGGCTTCTTCGGCTTCCTCGACAGCCGCCGCCACGGGCTCTTCTACGACGGCTTCGGGCACCGACTCCGTTACGACGAGCTCGGGCTCCGGCTCCGCTACAACGGCCTCGGGCTCCGGCTCCGCCACGACGACCTGCGTCTCGGGTTCGGGAGCCGCACCCGGCCCCTTCCCCAGCGCACGCCGACGGCCGGCAGGTGCGCCGGATGCGGGAGCGTCGTTCGAGGTCATGGCCTCCGCAGGCTACCGCTACCGCCCGCGAAGCCGGCGGACGAGAATGCTCGCGTCCCCGCGGGACTCCAGATCGGCCAGGACGACGGCGACCGCCTCGCGCACGATCCGGCCGCGGTCGACCGCGAGGCCGTGCTCGCCCCGGAGCATGAGGCGCGCGTGCTCCAGGTCGATGAGCTCCTCGGCGGAGACGTACACGGTGATCTTCTCGTCGTGCCGCTCCCGCCCGCTGGGGCGACGGTTGGCCTGCGCCCGCTGTCGCTGCTTCCGAGGCTGGGCAGAACCTTCCTGCGCCTCCTGACGTCGTCCGGAGCCGTCCGCCGACCGGCTGCGGGACTCGCCGCCGTCCGAGTCCGCGGCCACGTGTTCGGCGCCCTCGCCGTCACCGCCCTGGGCGGGTACGGACTGCGGGGCGTCCTCCCCGGCGGCGGCACCGTCGCTCTCCCCCGCCGGAGCCGGCACCCGGGCCTCGCCGTTGGCCCGGCTCCTGGGGGTGGACGACTGGAGCGCCATCCCCCCTGTCGTACGGAACAGTTCGTCGGCCCCCGGCAGACTCACTCGGCGTGACACCGGGCGAGCACCTCCCTGGCGAGCTGGCGATAGGCGGCGGCACCGACGGAGTTGGAGGCGTACGTGGTGATCGGCTCACCGGCGACCGTGGTCTCCGGGAAGCGCACCGTGCGCCCGATGACCGTGTGGTAGACGTGATCGTCGAACGCCTCGACCACGCGCGCGAGCACCTCACGGCTGTGCACGGTGCGGGAGTCGTACATCGTGGCGAGGATCCCGTCGAGCTCCAACTCGGGGTTGAGGCGCTCCTGGACCTTCTCGATGGTCTCCGTCAGCAGCGCGACTCCACGCAGCGCGAAGAACTCGCACTCCAGCGGCACGATCACCTTGTGAGCCGCCGTCAAGGCGTTCACGGTGAGCAGGCCGAGGGAGGGCTGACAGTCGATCACGATGTAGTCGTAGTCGGCCATCAGCGGCTTCAACGCCCGCTGCAGGGTGGACTCGCGCGCGACCTCGCTCACCAACTGCACTTCGGCGGCCGACAAGTCGATGTTGCTGGGCAGCAAGTCCATGTTCGGGACCGCTGTCTTGAGGAGCACCTCGTCGGCCGACATGCCCCGCTCCATGAGCAGGTTGTAGACGGTGAGGTCCAACTCCATGGGATTGACGCCCAGTCCGACCGACAGCGCGCCCTGCGGGTCGAAGTCGACGAGCAGTACACGCCGGCCGTACTCCGCGAGCGCGGCACCCAGGTTGATGGTCGACGTCGTCTTGCCTACGCCGCCCTTCTGGTTGCACATCGCGATGATCGTCGCGGGGCCGTGACTGGTCAGCGGACCCGGGATCGGGAAGTAGGGCAGCGGGCGTCCGGTCGGGCCCACGCGCTCACGGCGCTGACGGGCAGCGTCGGGCGCGAGTGTGGCCGCGTACTCGGGATCGGGCTCGTACTCGGCGTCGGGGTCGTAGAAGTGCCCGTCGGGCAGTTCGTCGTAGTCGGCGAAATGGTTGCGGGGCGCGCCCCTTCCGTCGCCGGCCATGGCGTTCACGTGATGGCCATCCATGCTCTGGTGTGCTGGCTGAGTCACCCCTGGCTTGTGGTGACCCTGGTGGGCTGCGAAGGTACGCACCGCGACGGAGCCGACAGCCTCGAACCCCGCGGGCTCCTGGCCCTTTGCAGGCATTCCTGGTTGACCACCCCCGGGAGAAAATGTCGACTCATTCACAAGTCGTCTTACCTCCTTGGTGACCAGGGAATTTCTCGATAGGTCAGCGTGGCACCATGCCGACGTTCGGCGACTCTATGGCGTGTCGGGTGTTCGCAGCAACACAATCCGCCGGACCCGGCCCGATGTGTCGGCAATGAAACATCCCTCTGTCAAGGGCGTACGGCAGTCGCACGGCAGGTTCCACCGGTGCACGAATCGGTTCAAGGGTTACGTTCGGGGCGAGTTGACCGAGTGCCGCAAAGTGACCATACACACACTTCCGGCCGGACCTGTCGAGCAAGGTCCGGCCGGGCGTGCGGTGTTGACGACCTGTGTTGACGTATCGCCTTTTGCCGAACGGTGACTTAGTCGACAGAGTCAGCCGAGCAGCGATTCCAGCTCGACGTGCTCCAGTCCGTGCGCCTCGGCGACCTCGCGGTAAATCACCTTGCCGTCATGGGTGTTGAGACCCTTGGCGAGAGCAGGATCACGTCGCAGCGCGTCGGCCCAGCCGCGGTTCGCGAGCTCCACGATGTACGGGAGCGTCGCGTTGGTGAGCGCGTAGGTCGACGTGTTCGGCACCGCGCCGGGCATGTTGGCGACGCAGTAGAAGACCGAGTTGTGGACCGGGAAGGTCGGCTCGGCGTGGGTCGTCGGACGCGAGTCCTCGAAGCAGCCGCCCTGGTCGATCGCGATGTCGACAAGAACACTTCCGGGCTTCATGCGCGACACGAGTTCGTTGGTGACCAGTTTCGGTGCCTTCGCGCCCGGGATGAGCACCGCGCCGATGACGAGGTCGGCGTCCAGGACGGCCTTCTCCAGCTCGAAGGAGTTGGACATGATCGCCCGGACCTTGGTGCCGAAGACCTTGTCGGCCTCGCGGAGCTTGTTGATGTCGCGGTCGAGCAGCGTGACGTGGAAGCCCATGCCGACGGCGATCTGCGTGGCGTTCCAGCCGGAGACACCGCCGCCGATGACGACGGCCCGCGCGGGCTGGGTACCGGGGACACCGCCGGGGAGGACACCGCGGCCGCCGACCGAGCGCATCAGGTGGTACGCGCCGACCTGCGGGGCCAGCCGGCCCGCGACCTCGGACATCGGGGCGAGCAACGGCAGGGCGCGGCCGGGCAGTTCGACGGTCTCGTAGGCGATCGCCGTGGTGCCGGACTCGACGAGCGCGTCGGTGCACTCCTTGGAGGCGGCCAGGTGCAGGTAGGTGAAGAGCGTCTGGTCCTTGCGGAGGCGGTGGTACTCCTCGGCGATGGGCTCCTTGACCTTGAGCAGCAGGTCGGTGGTGGCCCAGACCTCGTCCGCGGTGGCGAGGATCCGCGCGCCCGCGGAGACGTACTCGTCGTCCGTGATCGAGGAGCCGACGCCGGCGTTCTGCTCGATGAACACCTGGTGGCCGTGGCGCACCAGCTCGTGCACGCCGGCGGGGGTGATGGCCACCCGGAACTCGTTGTTCTTGACCTCGCGGGGGATGCCGACCTTCACGTCGATCACGGTCCTTGGCTCAGAGGGTGTGGGGCAATACATCTCATACCCGGACATGCGTGAGCGCACCGGGAGACCGCAGGAGAAGGTGCGGCAGAGCCAGTTTAATGAAGGCGTTCTCGGTGTCTAGCCTTTCAATGCATCAATCTTCTGCGGATGTACTACGGATTTCGCAGGCGTTAGCGTCTTGTTCCAAGGGTTCGGGGGCGGAATCGCCCTCCAGGAGCTCCTCCAGCTCCTCGCCCAGCATCCGCTCGGCCGTCCCGCGGTGCAGCGCGGCGGACGCCGGATCGCCGAGCCGGTCGAGGGTGTCGGCAAGCCGCAGCTGCAACGCCGCCTGGAGTCGTACGTCCTCCGCGCGGCGCGCCCACTCGACGGCCTCGTGACACGTCAGCAGCGACTCCTCGGGGCGGCCCGCGTACTCCTGGACCCGGGCCAGTTCGCTCAACGCCCGTGCCTGGGC
This sequence comes from Streptomyces colwelliae, assembly GCF_048158785.1. Classification (NCBI taxonomy): domain Bacteria; kingdom Bacillati; phylum Actinomycetota; class Actinomycetes; order Kitasatosporales; family Streptomycetaceae; genus Streptomyces; species Streptomyces colwelliae. The sequence continues at coordinate 5,525 of NZ_JBLTJC010000239.1, forward strand.
GGCCACATCACCGTTCTTGCGGTGCCCGGCGACGGCGGCCCGCCAGTTCCTGAGCGCCTCGCCGTACCGGCCCGCGTACGTGTGCGCGGCGCCGATCCGGCCGTAGAGCCGGGCCGCGTCCACACGCTCGTCCCGGGCCTGCCGCTGGGCCAGCGCGCGGCCGAACCAGTCGGTGGCCCGGTCGTGGTCCCCGAGCTCCTGGTGCGCGCCGCCTACGGATTCCATCGCGCGGCCGGTCGCATACGGGTCGTTCGCTTCACGTCCGGCGTCCAGCGCGGCCCGGTAGCGGGCGAGCGCCTCGGTCGTCCGGCCGGTCTGCGCGTCCAGATCGGCGAGGTTGAGCAGCGCGGCGGCCTTCTCGCGGGGCAGATCGCGCCGCTCGGCCACGTCGAGGACGAGGCGGTGGATGCCGTAGAGCTCGGGGGCGGCGGCCTGGGTGCCGAAGTGGGCGACCATCGCCCGCACGAGCTGGGACATCAACCGGCGGGCCAGCGTGTCGAGTTCGCCGTCGGCGACCGCGAGGCGGGCGGAGGCCAGCAGGGCGGGCTGGCGGACGCGCAGCCAGTCGGCGGCGGCCCGGGGGTTCGGGAAGCGCAGCGCGCTGGGCATGCCGAGGAGTTTCTCCCGGGCCTGGGGGCTGTCGGTCTCGGTGATGGCCCGGCAGGACTGGAGCAGCCGTACGGTGCGCTCCAGCATGCGGGCGCGGGCCAGCTGGAGTTCGGCCGGGCGGTCCTGGGTCTCGGCGAGGGCGTGCAGGAGGGGCTGGAGGCAGCCGGGGACCTCGTACTGCGGGAGCGGGGAGTCAAGGGCCCGCAGCAGGCCGGCGGCGACGAAGTCGTCCAGGGTGGCGCGGGCGCCGTTGACGGAGCAGCCGGCGAGCGCGGAGGCGGTCTGCGGGTCGACCAGGCCGGCCGGGGCGAGGGAGAGCAGTCGCAGTATCCGGGCGGCGGGGCTGGGCAGCGAGCCGTAGACGAGCCGGAAGACGCGGCTCAGGGGCGTGCCCTCGTCGCTCTCGGCGTGCAGGTGCTTGGCGAGGTTGGCGACGGCCGCCTGGGGCCGGGCGGCGAGCCAGCCGCCGGCCAGGGTCAGCGCGGCGGGCTGGGCCCGGCACACCTCGACGAGGCCCTCGGCGGCGACCGGGTCGACGGTGATGCGGACCGCGCCGGTGTAGCGGGTGAGCAGTTCCAGCGCGGATTTGGTGTCGAGGCCGCCCAGGGTGCAGGGGCGGACGTCCGCGATGCCGGTGAGCGGGCCGCCGGAGACGGCGACGACGAGGCAGTCCGGGGAGTCCGGGAGCAGTGCGTCGACCTGCTCGGCGTCGGCCGCGTCGTCGAGCAGGAGCAGCGCCCGCCGGTCGGTGAGGGCTTCGCGCAGGGTGTCCGAGAGGTCGTCCTCGGAGGCGCCGGCCGGGGTCGGCAGTTCGAGGGCGGTGAGGAGTTCGCGAGCGGTGCGCTCGGTGGGGACGGGGGTGCCGTCGGGCTCGCTCAGCCGCACGCGGAACACACCGGCGTCGTAACGGTCAGCGACCTGTCGGACGAGTTCCTCGGCCAGCGCGCTGCGGCCGGAGCCGGGCTTGCCCGCGATGAGGAGGACGCGCGCGCGGGGGGCCTTGCGGCCCGCGATGGTGTCCAGACCCGCGCGCTCGATGTCGGCGCGCAGCTCCTTCAACTCTCTTGCGCGGCCCAGGAATTGACCCTCGGGAGAAGTGTCCTCGGACAGCCTCACGCCGCCGGTGTCCACCGCCTGATCCGTCACGGGCCACACTCCCGTCCCACTGCACGCGCATAGCCCGCCGGGACTCCGGATCGGGTGATTCCAGAGCCTAGTTCACGCTCTGCGACGAACCGTGCGGAGCGCGGCGGGCACATCCCCCGATCGGATCAGCCGATCGTCACACCGGGGATCGGTGACAAAGGGGCTGGGTTCAGGACTCGAAGGGGCGCGCGGGCCACGGCGCGTCGGCGGGGCGCAGCGCGTCGACGCCGTCGCCGTGCCGGGCGGCGACCAGGGCGAGGACGCCGACGGCGAGGCAGTTGTTGTGCAGTTCGCCGGCGAGGACCCCGCGGACCAGGTCGTCGAGGGGCACACGCGCGTGCTCCATGTCGGCCTCCTCGTCCTCGACCTCGAAGCGCTGTCCCTCGGCCTCGGACAGGTTCCGGGCCAGGAAGATGCGGATGGCCTCGTCGCAGCCGCCGGGCGTGGTGTAGACGTCGGTCAGCACCCGCCAGTCCTCGGCCTTGACGTGCGCCTCCTCGTACAGCTCGCGCTGGGCCGCGTGCAGCGGGTTCTCCCCGGGGATGTCGAGCAGTCCGGCCGGGATCTCCCACAGCTTCTGCCGTACGGGGTGGCGGTACTGCTTGATGACCAGGACCCGGTCCTCCTCGTCGAGGGCGAGGATCGCCACGGAGCCGGGGTGGACCTGGTAATCGCGGTGCACGACCGTGCCGTCGGGCATGACCACGTCGTCGGTGCGCACGGAGGTCTTGTTGCCCACGAAGGGGGTCACGGTCGCCCGGATCTCCCACTCCTCCGGGGTGTCCTTGATGGTCATGCCCTGTCCTCCCGCGCCTGTGCCTGCACTGCATGAAGAAAACCGCATAAAGAAACCGGGGCGCACACCTTGTGAAGGCGCGCACCCCGGTCACCGTACAACCCTCGTACTACTTGCCCGTCTTGCGTGCCACGGCCGCCTTGACCAGGCCCGCGAAGAGCGGGTGCGGCCGGGTCGGGCGGGAGCGCAGCTCGGGGTGGGCCTGGGTCGCGACGAGGTAGGGGTGCGCCTCGCGCGGGTACTCGACGTACTCCACGAGCTTGCCGTCCGGGGACGTGCCGGAGAACTGGAGCCCGGCCTTCTTCTCCAGCTCGGCACGGTAGGCGTTGTTGACCTCGTAGCGGTGCCGGTGGCGCTCCTCGACGTACTCCTTGCCGTCGTACACCTCGCGCACGATGGAGCCCTCGGCGAGCTTGGCCGGGTACATGCCCAGGCGCATGGTGCCGCCCATGTCGCCCTCGCCGGCGACGATGTCGAGCTGCTCGGCCATGGTGGAGATGACCGGGTGGCCGGTGGCCGGGTCGAACTCGGTGGAGTTGGCGTCCGCGATGCCGGCGAGGTTGCGCGCGGCCTCGATCACGATGCACTGGAGACCCAGGCACAGGCCGAGCAGCGGGATCTTGTGCTCGCGGGCGTACTGGATGGCGCCGACCTTGCCGGACACACCGCGGTCGCCGAAGCCGCCGGGGATGCAGATCGCGTCCACGTCACCGAGCTGCTTGGCGGCGCCCGCCGGGGTCTTGCAGTCGTCCGAGGTGACCCACTTGATCTTCACGCGGGCCTTGTTGGCGAACCCGCCGGCGCGCAGCGCCTCGGTGACCGAGAGGTAGGCGTCGGGCAGGTCGATGTACTTGCCGACCAGCGCGAGGTTGATCTCGTGCAGCGGGTTGTGGACCCGGTCGAGCAGGTCGTCCCAGGTCGTCCAGTCCACGTCGCGGAACGGGAGGTCCAGCTTGCGGACGACATAGGCGTCCAGGCCCTCGCTGTGCACGGTCTTGGGGATGTCGTAGATCGAGCGGGCGTCGGGGCAGGCCACCACGGCGGCCTCGTCGACGTCGCACATCAGCGAGATCTTGCGCTTGATCGCGGTCGGTACCTCGCGGTCGGAGCGCAGCACGATGGCGTCGGGCTGGATGCCGATGTTGCGCAGGGCCGCGACCGAGTGCTGGGTCGGCTTGGTCTTCAACTCGCCCGAGGGGCCGATGTAGGGCAGGAGGGAGATGTGCACCACGAACACGTTGTCCCGGCCGACCTCGTGGCGGACCTGGCGGACCGTCTCCAGGAAGGGCAGCGACTCGATGTCGCCGACCGTGCCGCCGACCTCGGTGATGACGACGTCGACCTCGTCGGTCGCCATGCGCCGGATGCGGTGCTTGATCTCGTTGGTGATGTGCGGGATGACCTGCACGGTGTCGCCCAGGTACTCGCCGCGCCGCTCCTTGGCGATCACCGTCGAGTAGACCTGGCCGGTGGTGACATTGGCGCTGCCGTCCAGGTCGCGGTCCAGGAAACGCTCGTAGTGGCCGATGTCGAGGTCGGTCTCGGCGCCGTCGTTGGTGACGAACACCTCACCGTGCTGGAAGGGGTTCATCGTGCCGGGGTCGACGTTCAGGTACGGGTCGAGCTTCTGCATCACGACGCGCAGGCCCCGCGCCTTGAGGAGCATGCCGAGGCTGGAGGCGGTGAGGCCCTTGCCGAGTGAGGAGGCGACACCCCCGGTGACGAAGATGTGCTTGGTCGTCGTAGTGCTGCTGTTTCGGAAAGCAGCGGGCGGCATGGCCAAGAGGGGGCTCCCGTGGTCGCGGTCTGGGGTGCGGTGCGGCTGCCCGCCCGGAGATCCCGGGTTTTTCTGGAGGCGCCGTCGCTGCGGTTCGGGGGTTTCTTGCCCACCGGTCCACGGGCTACCAGGGTATCAGCGCCCGGAGGAGATGGCTTCCGGCCACGCTCCGCGCCCACCTCGACACACACGCGGTCCACGTCGACACAGACGCGCCCTGGTTACCTGCTTCTCACCGGGTGCTCACCCGTTCGGCCCAGGTCCGTTGGCGAGAGCGGCACACAGATCATCTACGTGCGTCGTATCCTGCTCGGACACTCGCTGCCGAGCCGGTCCGGAACACGGCACCACCCCCGCCCGTATCACCCGGAACAACGAGAGCTCGTCAGTTCGTTGAGCAACGACCCTCATTTGCTTCATGACTCAACGACGCACTACAAACGATCCCTTGACCGCACACAGCGACCGCCCCTTTTCCATGGGGCGACGTGGCCGTTCGACTGGAGTTGCACGTGGCCGGGCGCATCGAAGATTACGCACTCATCGGAGACATGCAGACCGCTGCCCTGGTCTGCCGGGACGGCACGGTGGACTGGCTCTGCCTGCCCCGATTCGACTCCCATGCCATCTTCGCCGGTCTGCTGGGTACCGAGGAACACGGCTTCTGGCGGCTGGGCCCGGCCCACGCCGCCGACGCGCCGCCGCCCACCGCGGCCCGGCGCGGCTACCGCGGCGACTCGCTGATCCTGGAGTCCGAGTGGGACACCCCGCGAGGCACGGTCCGCGTGACCGATTTCATGCCCCCTCGCGACGGCGCCCCCCAGCTGATCCGCATCGTGGAGGGCATCTCCGGCCGCGTCCCGATGCGCTCGGCCCTCCGGATGCGTTTCTCCTACGGCCGGGTCGTCCCCTGGGTGCACAAGCACGAGGGCCGCACGGTCGCCGTCGCGGGCCCCGACTCCGTGTGGTTCGACACATCGGCGGAGACCTACGGCAAGCAGCTCACGACGTACGCGGACTTCACGGTCGCTCCGGGTGACCGGATCGCGTTCACGATCTCGTGGGAGCCGTCGCACAAGCAGCCGCCGCCGCTCCCCGAGCCGGAGCAGTCGCTGGAGGCCACGGAGGACTTCTGGCGCGACTGGGTCGACCAGTGCACGTACCACGGCCCGTACCGCGAGGCGGTGGTCCGCTCCCTGATCACGCTGAAGGCCCTCACGTACGCCCCGACGGGCGGCATCGTCGCCGCGCCCACCACCTCCCTCCCGGAGGAGATCGGCGGCGTCCGCAACTGGGACTACCGCTACACCTGGCTCCGCGACGCGGCCATCACCCTCTCCTCGCTCCTGCGCACCGGCTACCGCGAGGAGGCCCGCGCCTGGCGCGAGTGGCTCCTGCGGGCCGTCGCCGGCGACCCCGAGAACCTCCAGATCATGTACGGCATCGCCGGCGAGCGCGAGCTCGGCGAGGCGGAGCTGGACTGGCTGCCGGGCTACGAGAACTCGGGCCCGGTCCGGGTGGGCAACGGCGCCGCACACCAGCTCCAGCTGGACGTCTACGGCGAGGTCACCGAGGCCCTGCACCTGGCCCACATGACGGGCCTGGCCCGCAACGACTACGCCTCCCTCCTCCAGCTGAAGCTGATCCGCTACCTGGAGAAGCACTGGGACGAGCCCGACGAGGGCATCTGGGAGGTGCGCGGCCCGCGCCGCCACTTCGTGCACTCCAAGGTGATGGCCTGGGTCGCGGTCGACCGCACGATCAAGCTGATCGAGTCGGGCGACGCGGACGGCCCGCTGGAGAAGTGGCGCGAGCTGCGCGACGACATCCACCGGGACGTGTGCGAGCGCGGCTACGACAAGGAGCGCAACACCTTCACCCAGTCGTACGGCTCGAAGGAGCTGGACGCCTCGCTGCTCCTCATCCCACAGATGGGCTTCCTGCCCCCGGACGACAAGCGCGTGATCGGCACGATCGAGGCGATCCAGCGCGAGCTGTCCACCCCGGACGGCTTCATCCTCCGCTACCCCACCTCGGGCACGGACGAGGGCGTCGACGGCCTCCCCGGCGACGAGGGCGCGTTCCTGGCCTGTTCGTTCTGGATGGCGGACGACCTCGCGATGATCGGCCGCGTGGACGAGGCCCGCAAGCTCTTCGAGAAGCTCCTGTCGCTCCGCAACGACCTGGGCCTCCTCGCCGAGGAGTGGGACCCGCGCCTGCAACGCCAGGTCGGCAACTTCCCACAGGCCTTCAGCCACGTCCCCCTGATCGACACGGCACTACGCCTGACGGCTTCGGGGGCCTACGGCGGCTGACGGTCGCCGAGCGCACGCCCCGGGCCCGAGACGAGCCCGGGGACGGCGGCACCGCCGTATCCGCACCCCAGCAGGAAAATCCGGGTGCCCCGGCCGCCACTCGTCCCTACGCTTCCCAGCGTGGACAGCACCGGAGCCGGGCGGCTCCTGAACGTCGTGGATGTCGAAGCCACCTGCTGGGCCGGCGACCGGCCGCCGGGCGCGATCAGCGAGATCATCGAGATCGGACTGACCGTCGTCGACCTGGCCACCGCGGAGCGCCTCGCCCGGCACCGGATCCTGGTGCGTCCTGCCCGGTCCACGGTCAGCGAGTTCTGCACGGAGCTGACCGGCCTCACGCAGCACGAGGTGGACGGAGGGGTCGGCTTCGCCGAGGCGTGCCGGCTGCTGGCGGCCGAACATCACGCCGGGTCCCGCCCGTGGACCAGTTGGGGCGACTACGACCGCAACCAGTTCACCCGTCAGTGCCGGAACACCCGGACTCCCTATCCCTTCGGCCGGCACCACACCAACGCCAAAGCGGCCTTCACCGCGTCGTACGGCCTGCGCAAACGCCCTGGCATGGCGCAGGCCCTGGAGATCGCCGGACAGCGGCTCGAAGGCCGTCACCACCGCGGCGAGGACGATGCCTGGAACATCGCCGCACTCGTTCTCCACCTGTCCGAGCGGGGCGCCTGGCCGGACCCAACGCCCGCGGCGGCGAAGAAGTTGGTCCGCGGGACCGACGGGACCGGGTAACGTCTTCGCCGTGTTCTTCCGATGAATCCGTAGATCACTCCACATCACTACCGGGAGAACCCGTGACCGTGAGCAAGAACATCAACAACCCCGTGGGCATGGGCGGCGGCCAGCGCAAGAAGCAGTCCCGCGCCGAACGCCAGAACCACGGTCCGCACCGCAACCTCGACCGCCAGGGCGCGGCCGACCAGAAGGCGGAGCTGGTGCGCAAGATGCGCGAGAAGGCACGCGCGGCCGAGGGCGCCGAGCAGGCGGGCGACGACACCGCACAGAGCTGACACACCTCCGCGGCGGAAAAAACGGACACCGCCGCCGAGCACACGCCCCGGGCCCGAGATGTGCCCGGGGCGTTCCCGCAGGTACCGTCCGCTGCATGGACAGCCGTACGGACAGCACATTCGACAGCCAGGGCGCCGGCATCACCGTTCAGCGGGCGCTGGAGCTGCCCGGGCTGCGCAGCGGGCTGCCGGAGATCCTCGCGGGCGCCGACCGGCTGCAACGGACCGTCCGCTGGGTGCACGCGGGCGAGGTCCCGAACATCGCCTCCCTCCTCAAGGGCGGCGAACTCCTCCTGACCACGGGCTACGGCCTCGGTACGCGCCCCGCGGAGCAGCGGGCCTTCGTCCGTACCCTGGCCGAGCGCGGCATCGCGGCCCTGGTCGTCGAACTCGGCCCGCGCTTCACCCGCCTCCCCGCCACCCTCGTCGAGACGGCGCGGGCGACCGGCCTCCCCCTCGTCCAGCTGCACCGTGAGGTGCCGTTCGTGGCGGTCACCGAGGAGATCCACACCGAGATCGTCAACGGCCACTACGCGCTGCTCCAGCAGGCCGAGGAGGTCCACCGCCGCTGTACGGAGGCCTTGCTCGGCGGCGGTGGAATCCCCCAAGTCCTGGGCATCCTGGCCGACTTCAGCGGCAACCCGGTCTTCCTGGAGACCCCGGACGGCCAACTCCTCTACGCGGCGGGGTCGGGCCCCGAGGGCGCCGACCCGCTCCAGGTGTGGGAGGGGCTGCGCGGCCAGCACAAGGACGCCTCGCCGCCCGCCGGTTCGGTGATCGTGGACGTGCCCGGGGGCGGTCCCGGTACGGGTTCGGTCCGCGCGCGGATCGTCCTGCTTCCGGTACGGGCGCCGCTCGCCCCCGTGCACCGCATCGCCGCCGAACGGGCCGCCGGCATCCTCGCCGTGGTCCTGATGCAGGCCCGCCAGGAGGAGGAGCTGGCGGCACGCGGACGCGGCGACTTCCTCACCGACCTCGCCGAGGGCCGCATCGCCGCCGAGGACGCTCCGGCGCAGGCCCGCGTGCTGGGCTTCAAGCCCGGCACCAGCCCGCTGCTGCCCGTGGTGATGCGGCTGGGCGACGCGCTGGCCGCACCCGGCGGCGGCTGGGCGGTCCTGGCCCGCGCGGTCGCCGAGGAGTTGGCCTCGGTGGGCGTCCCGGTCCTGCTGGGCGTGCGACCGGTCGAGGGCCGCGTCCCGCTCCTCCTCGGCCTGCGCTCAGAGTCGGAGCGGTCGGCGGTCGCGGACCGGGTGGCGGCGGCGCTGCGGGCGGGAGTCGAGCGGGCCGGGATGCAACGCCCGGGCGCGCAACCCCCGATCGTGGTCGTCGGGGTGGCCGGCGGCTGGGCTGCGGCATCGGCGGGTCTACGGCACGCTGCCGAGACGGCAACGGCGGCACAGGGCCTGTCCGACCGCCCGTGGTACGACGCCCGGCGCCTGGACATCGAGCTGCTGCTGTGGCGGCTGCGCGACCACCCGGACCTGGCGGCCTTCGTGGACCGTGCGATCGGTCCGCTCCGGGACCACGACAACCGCTCCAAGCCGCCCCTACTGCCCACCCTGGAGACGTACTTGGCGCACGCGGGCCGCAAGGCGGAGACGGCCCGCGAGCTGCACCTCAACCGGCAGACCCTCTACAACAGACTCGCCCGCATCGGGGAGTTGCTCGGCACCGACCTCGAAGACCCGCAGACGGTACTGGCGTTGAGCCTGGCCCTGCGCGCCCGCAGGCTCGTCCCCTGAGGCGCCGCTCTCAGGTGAACGGCACGGGCTGGGTCAACTCGTCGTAGACGCTCAGCACTTGGGCGACGGTCTCGTCCTCCGTGGGCCAAGTGGCCGCCTGCCGGGCGCCCTTCTCCCGCAGCAGTTCCCGGCGTCCGGGGTCGCGCAGCAGTCCGGTGACCGCGTCGGCGAGGGCCTTCGCGTCGCCGTAGGGCACGAGTTCGGCGGCGTCGCCGACGAGTTCGGGGATGCCGCCGACGGCGGTCGCGACGAGCGGCACGCGGGCGTGCAGGGCCTCCTGGGCGATCAGCGAGCGGGACTCCCAACTGCTGGGCAGGAGTGCGAGATCGGCGGCGGCGAGCAGTTCGCCGACATCGTCGCGCCGCCCGATGAGCCGCACCGGCAGCTCCTCTTCCTCGATCCGGCGCTGCAACTCGCCCCGCAGCGGCCCCTCCCCCGCGATCACGAGCAACGGCGTCGGATCGAGACGGCACCAGCCGCGCGAGGCGTCCAGGAGCGTGTCGTAGCCCCGCTGCCGGTCGAGGGAGCCGACGGCGACGAGCAACGGGCGGTCGGTGGCGCCGAGTTCGGCCCGGAGCTTGGGGCTCAGCCGGTCGGGGTCTTCGTGGTCCACGGCGGTCCTGCGCGGCCCCGGCGGCGCGACGGCGGCGAGGCGGGCGTCCCGGGCGCCGGTCCGGCGAGCCCGGTCGACCAGATCGGACGTCGTCCCGAGGACGACGACGGCGGCCTTCACGACCCGGCGCTCCAGCAGCCGCAGCAGGTGTGCCCGCGCTCCCTCGGCATGGGCGCGGTTGTGCCACGTCACGACGAGCGGGGTGCGGCGGCCGCTGAGCGCGAGGACGGCGCGGAAGGAGGCGTGCAGCCCGTGCGCGTGCACCAGGTCGGCGTCCGCGCAGGCCGCCCGCAGCGCGGCGACGGACGCGGGGTCGCTGCTGCGCGGCACGTGCACGTGTTCGGCGCCGGCGCCCGTGAAGTCGTAGGTGTGATCGGCCTCGACGGGGGCGCACACCGTCACCCGCACGCCCCGCGCGACGAGCCCGGAGGCCAGGGAGCGCACATGCGCGCTGCTGGCGGCGTTGCCTCCGCCGAGCACCTGCACGGTGCGCAGCGGCGACTGGCCGTGCGGTGAGTGGCTGCTCACGGGGGTCACGTGGCCGGGGCTCCTGGTTCGGCGACGGGCGGTCACGACGAAAGTACAGAAGGATCGGGCGGAGGGGGTGTACCGCACGGTTCCTACGCGTTCCGTCTCAAGGATGCCAGCACGTACGGGTGTTCCGACAACGCCGGGAGGTGTGGGGGCTGTGCGGAAGGGCAACAGGGGCGCGGGGATCACCCGTACGAGTGAGGGGGCGGGGTC
>NZ_JBLTJC010000240.1:0-16223 GCF_048158785.1 Streptomyces colwelliae
GTCCGAGGACCCGGCCGGCCATGGCCGAGTCCCGGCAGCAGCACCGGCTGGGAGACCTCCGTCGACGGGTCGGGCAGGCCGCTCGCCGAGTCCTACTTCCCCTCAGGCGACCGAGGCGGACTCACCGTGGTCCTCGGCGGACGCCGCTGGGACGACGTCCGCACGATCAGTTCCGTCGGTATCACCTGCTCGATCGGCAGGTCGGACTCGACCCCCTCGATCGCGTCGATGAGGAGTTGCACCACCGCCGTACCGATCCGCCGCGGCTTCAGGGACAGCGTCGTGACCGGCGGCTCGGTGTTCGCGTACACCGTGGACTCGCTACAGCACACGAGCAGCAGATCCTCCGGCACGCGCATCCCGTAACGACGGGCCGCCGCCAGCAGATCCGTGCCGTTGGGGTCGAACAGGCCGTAGACCGCGTCGGGCCGGTCGGGCCGGGCGAGCAACCGGTCGGCGGCGACGGCCCCCGCGCACGGATCGTGCGCCGGATACGACTCGTACACCGGATCCTGGCCCACCCGCTCGCACCAACGCAGGTATGCGGTGGTCGAGAGGTGGGTGTACGTGTCCGTGCTCGTGCCCGTGAGCAGGCCGATCCGGCGGGCGCCGGCGTCGGCCAGGTGGTCCAGGATGCCCAGGACCGCGGCCTCGTGATCGTTGTCGACCCACGCGGTCACCGGGAGCGAGCCGGCCGGGCGGCCGTCGGAGACGACCGGTAAACCCTGCCGGACCAGCTCGCTGACCACCGGGTCCTGGTCGGACGGGTCGATGACGACCGTGCCGTCCAGGGCGACGTTCGACCACACGTCGTGGCGCGAGGTCGCCGGGAGGATCACGAGGGCGTAGCCGCGGGCGAGCGCGGCCGAGGTGGCGGCCCGCGCCATCTCGGCGAAGTACGCGAACTCGGTGAAGGTGAAAGGTTCATCCCCGTACGTCGTCACGGTCAGGCCGATGAGGCCCGACTTGCCGGTACGGAGTGTGCGAGCCGCCGCTGAGGGCCGATAGCCCAGCCGGTCGGCGACTTCGCGGACATGGCGTCGGGTGGCGTCCGGGAGCCGGCCCTTGCCGTTGAGGGCGTCGGAGACGGTCGTGATGGAGACTCCGGCCGCGGCGGCCACGTCTCTGATTCCCGCCCGGCCCGGCCGGCTTCCTCGACGAGAGGTTTCCGCGCGGCTCACCTGGTGCTTCCCTGCTGCTGTCATGGCGAGCCGATAGTAGGGCTCATGCGGTGGGGTAGTGCGGACGCATATGCACGCGTTGACAGGCACGTTTCTGCAAGGTCAGAAGGGGTCAACTGCCTTAGAAACAAAGTCAGTTAAACGATGCAATGGCATTACGTGACTTGTCGGCGCGCATAGGCCTGCCAAGCCCCCCATGTTTCGAAGAGGTCTCAACTCACCTGTACGAGCGATGCGCGCTACGGCGCGAGCTACCAGCGCATAGATATATGTACAGCGCGCCCCCGGTTCGTGCGCCTTCGTACGGTGTTGCCCCTGATGCGGATGTGACGCATGGGGCGATCCCGACAGGCACCCGACCGGCACTCGACAGGCACCCGGAGGCTGCTCACGTGGGCGTCGGCGACCGCTCACCCCGGCTGGACCTGTACGCGCCGGCGCCGAATCCTCATAAGGTGAGCAGTATTGAAAGCCGGTCGTGCCGGTGGTGGTCACGAGGAGGACTGCGGTGAGCGAGACGAGCCCGAAGCTGCGCGCCGAGCTGGAGGGTATTCCCACCTACAAGCCGGGCAAGCCTGCCTCGGCGGACGGTCCGGTGGCCTACAAGCTGTCCTCCAATGAGAACCCGTACCCCCCGCTCCCCGGCGTGATGGAGAGCGTCACCGCGGCGGCTCTGAACTTCAACCGGTACCCCGACATGGCGTGCACCGGCCTGATGAACGAGCTGGCTGAACGGTTCGGCGTCCCCGTCTCCCACCTGGCCACCGGCACCGGCTCGGTCGGCGTCGCCCAGCAGCTGATCCAGGCGACCGCAGGGCCCGGCGACGAAGTCATGTACGCCTGGCGGTCCTTCGAGGCGTACCCGATCATCACGCGGATCAGCGGTGCCACGCCGGTCCAGGTGCCGCTGACCCCGGGCGACGTGCACGACCTGGACGCGATGGCGGACGCCATCACCGACCGGACCCGGCTGATCTTCGTCTGCAACCCCAACAACCCGACAGGCACGGTCGTACGGCGGGCCGAGCTGGAGCGCTTCCTGGACCGGGTGCCCGGCGACGTGCTCGTCGTCCTGGACGAGGCCTACCGCGAGTTCATCCGCGATATGGACGTGCCGGACGGCGTCCAGCTCTACCGCGACCGGCCGAACGTCTGCGTCCTGCGGACCTTCTCCAAGGCGTACGGCCTCGCCGGGCTGCGGGTCGGTTTCGCGATCGCCCACGAGCCGGTGGCGGCGGCGCTGCGCAAGACGGCGGTGCCCTTCGGGGTGAGTCAGCTCGCGCAGGACGCGGCGATCGCCTCGCTGCGCGCCGAGGACGAACTGCTCGGCCGCGTCGGTTCGTTGGTGTCCGAGCGCACCCGCGTGGTCGACACGCTGCGCGCCCAGGGCTGGACGGTCCCGGAGACCCAGGCCAACTTCGTGTGGCTACGGCTGGGGGAGCGCACGCTCGACTTCGCGGCGGCCTGTGACCAGGCGGGCGTGGTGGTGCGGCCGTTCGCGGGCGAGGGTGCGCGGATCACGATCGGGGAGTCCGAGGGCAACGACATCTTTCTGAAGGTGGCCGAGGGCTTCCGCAAGGAGTTGTGAACGACTGTCGCGAGCCTGCGGGGCGTCTTGGTTCCACGTGAAACCGAGGCGCCCCGCGCCATAGGCCGACCGGCTCTGGCCGATGTGACGTACGGGACGTCCTTAGGGACCCCCCGCCCATCACGCATCGAACGGCTATGCGTCATAATTCCTTGTGAATGTGAACGCGTTCACAAGCGTGTCCTGCTTGTCCAGTGATGCGTGTGACATAAGGGGCAAACTGCCGCTGTGACCACGGCGACATAAGGAGACTGACGACGTGGATTTGGCTCTGGCGCCGGAGACACTGGCGCGATGGCAGTTCGGCATCACCACCGTCTACCACTTCCTGTTCGTCCCGCTGACGATCTCGCTCGCCGCTCTCACGGCCGGGCTGGAGACCGCGTGGGTGCGCACGGAGAAGGAGAAGTACCTCAGGGCCACCAAGTTCTGGGGCAAGCTCTTCCTGATCAACATCGCCATGGGCGTCGTCACGGGCATCGTGCAGGAGTTCCAGTTCGGTATGAACTGGTCCGCCTACTCGCGGTTCGTCGGTGACATCTTCGGTGCCCCGCTCGCCTTCGAGGCGCTGATCGCGTTCTTCTTCGAGTCCACCTTCATCGGGCTGTGGATCTTCGGCTGGGACAAGCTGCCCAAGCGGATCCACCTGGCCTGCATCTGGATGGTCTCGATCGGCACGATCCTGTCGGCGTACTTCATCCTCGCGGCCAACTCGTGGATGCAGCACCCCGTCGGCTACAAGATCAACAAGGCCAAGGGGCGTGCCGAACTCACCGACTTCTGGCACGTGCTGACCCAGAACACCGCACTCGCGCAGGCCTTCCACACGCTCTCCGCGTCCTTCCTGACCGGCGGCGCGTTCATGGTCGGCATCGCGGCCTTCCACCTGTTCCGCAAGAAGCACATCGCCGTGATGAAGAGCTCGCTGCGGCTGGGCCTGGTCACCGTCGCCATCGCCGGCCTGCTCACCGCGGTCAGCGGTGACACTCTCGGCAAGGTCATGTTCAAGCAGCAGCCCATGAAGATGGCGGCCGCCGAGGCACTGTGGGACGGCCAGGACTCCGCGCCGTTCTCGATCTTCGCCTACGGCGACGTCAGCAAGGGCCACAACTCCGTCGAGCTGTCCATCCCCGGGATACTGTCGTTCCTCGCCGACGACGACTTCAGTTCGTACGTCCCCGGCATCAACGACACCAACAAGGCCGAGCAGGCCAAGTACGGTCCCGGCGACTACCGGCCCATCATCCCCGTCACCTTCTGGGCGTTCCGCTGGATGATCGGCTTCGGCATGGCGTCCTTCGCGATCGGCCTGGCCGGACTCTGGCTGACCCGCAAGAAGTTCATGCTGGCTCCCCATCTGCGGGTCGGCGACGACGAGGTGCCGAATGTCGTCCTCTTCAAGAACAAGACCCTCGGCCCGAAACTCACCAAGCTCTACTGGCTGGTGTCGATCTGGACCCTCGGCTTCCCCCTGATCGCCAACTCCTGGGGCTGGATCTTCACCGAGATGGGCCGCCAGCCCTGGGTCGTCTACGGCCTCTTCCAGACCCGCGACGCGGTCTCCCCCAGCGTCTCCCAGGGCGAGGTCCTCACCTCGATGATCGTCTTCACCTCGCTCTACGCGATCCTCGCTGTCATCGAGGTCAAGCTGCTCGCGAAGTACGTCAAGGCCGGCCCGCCCGAACTCACCGAGGCTGACCTCAACCCGCCCACGAAGATCGGCGGCGACTCCCGTGACGCCGACAAGCCGATGGCCTTCTCCTACTAGGCCGAGGGAGCTGCAACAGTCATGGAACTGCACGACGTCTGGTTCGTCCTCATCGCCGTCCTGTGGACCGGCTACTTCTTCCTGGAGGGCTTCGACTTCGGGGTCGGCATCCTCACCAAACTGCTCGCCCGCGACCGCACCGAGAAGCGGGTGCTGATCAACACGATCGGCCCGGTCTGGGACGGCAACGAGGTCTGGCTGCTCACCGCCGGCGGCGCGACCTTCGCCGCCTTCCCCGAGTGGTACGCCACCCTCTTCTCCGGCTTCTACCTCGCCCTGCTGATCATCCTGGTCTGCCTGATCGTCCGGGGCGTCGCCTTCGAGTACCGGGCGAAGCGGCCGGAGGAGAACTGGCAGCGCAACTGGGAGACGGCGATCTTCTGGACCTCGCTGCTCCCCGCGTTCCTGTGGGGCGTGGCCTTCGGCAACATCGTCCGGGGCGTGAAGATCGACAAGAACTTCGAGTACGCCGGCACCTTCTGGGATCTGCTCAACCCGTACGCCATCCTCGGCGGCCTGGTCACGCTGACGCTCTTCACCTTCCACGGTGCGGTGTTCACGGCCCTCAAGACCGTCGGGGACATCCGGGTGCGGGCGCGGAAGCTGGCCCTTCAAGTCGGGCTCGTCACCGCCCTGTTGGCGCTGGCCTTCCTGATCTGGACCCAGGTCGACAGCGGTGACGGCAAGAGTCTGGTCGCGCTGATCGTGGCCGTCGTCGCACTCGTCGCGGCGCTGGGAGCGATTCAACTCGGCCGTGAGGGCTGGTCGTTCGCGTTCTCCGGCGTCACCATCGTGGCGGCCGTCGCGATGCTCTTCCTGTCGCTCTTCCCGAACGTCATGCCGTCCTCGCTCAACCCGGACTGGAGCCTCACGGTCACCAACGCCTCGTCGAGCCCGTACACCCTGAAGATCATGACCTGGTGCGCGGGGATCGCCACGCCGATCGTGCTGCTCTACCAGAGCTGGACCTACTGGGTGTTCCGCAAGC
The DNA here is from genome assembly GCF_048158785.1 of Streptomyces colwelliae. NCBI lineage: Bacteria > Bacillati > Actinomycetota > Actinomycetes > Kitasatosporales > Streptomycetaceae > Streptomyces > Streptomyces colwelliae. The sequence continues at coordinate 5,526 of NZ_JBLTJC010000240.1, forward strand.
GGATCGGTACGCAGCACATCGCCGAAGCCGCGCACTGAGTCCGCGCTCTTAGTCCGAGCATTGAGTCCGACTTGGGGCATGTTTCACGTGAAACATGCCCCTTGGCCCCGCCGAGAAGTCGGGACCGCTGCGAAGCCGGGACCTCCCGAGAAGAGGGTGTGTTTCACGTGAAACCGATCGACCCACGTCTGCTCCGCTACGCCCGCGCCACCCGCCTCTTCCTCATGGCGGTCGTCGGCCTGGGTGCCCTCGGTGCGGTGCTGGTCATCGCGCAGGCGATGCTCATCGCCGAAGTCGTGGTCGGTGCCTTCCAGCACCGGATGTCCGTCGGTGAACTCGGCACTCCCCTGCTGCTGTTGGTGGCCGTCGCCATCGGCCGCGCCCTGGTCTCCTGGCTCACCGAACTCGCCGCCCACCGCGCCAGCGCCGCCGTGAAGTCGGAGCTACGGCGACGGCTGCTGGAGCGTTCCGTGGAGCTGGGCCCCGGCTGGCTGAGCGGGCAGCGGACCGGTTCGCTGGTCGCCCTCGCCACCCGGGGCGTTGATGCCCTCGACGACTACTTCTCGCGCTATCTCCCGCAGTTGGGGCTCGCGGTGGTGGTCCCGGTGGCGGTGCTGGCGCGGATCGTCACCGAGGACTGGGTGTCGGCGGCGATCATCGTCGGCACGCTGCCGCTCATCCCGCTCTTCATGGTGATGATCGGCTGGGCCACGCAGTCCCGGATGGACCGGCAGTGGCAGTTGCTGTCCCGGCTCTCCGGGCACTTCCTGGACGTGGTCGCCGGACTGCCGACCCTGAAGGTGTTCGGCCGGGCCAAGGCGCAGGCCGACTCGATCCGGCGCATCACCGGCGAGTACCGGCAGGCGACCATGCGGACGCTGCGGATCGCGTTCGTCTCCTCCTTCGCCCTGGAGTTGCTCGCCACGCTCTCCGTGGCCCTGGTCGCCGTGACGATCGGCATGCGGCTCGTCCACGGCGACATGGACCTCTACATCGGTCTGGTCGTCCTCGTCCTGGCCCCCGAGGCGTACCTGCCGCTGCGTCAGGTGGGCGCGCAGTACCACGCTGCTGCTGAGGGCCTCTCGGCGGCCGAGGAGATCTTCTCGGTGCTTGAGACACCGGTACCGGCCTCCGGCAGCACCGAAGTACCGTCGGACGCCCTGGTCTTCGAGGGCGTGACGGTCCGCTATCCCGGGCGGTCCGCGGACGCCGTGTCGGACACGTCCTTCACCGTGGAACCCGGAGAGACGGTCGCCCTCGTCGGCCCGAGCGGCTCGGGCAAGTCCACTCTGCTGAACGCCCTGTTGGGGTTCGTCCGGCCCGCCGAGGGCCGGGTGCGCGTCGGGGGAGTCGATCTCACCGACGTCGACCTGGAGCGGTGGCGGTCCCGGATCGCCTGGGTGCCGCAACGCCCGCAGCTGTACGCCGGGACGATCGCCGAGAACGTACGGCTCGCCCGCCCCGACGCCGACGACACCGCCGTACGGCGGGCGCTGGCCGATGCGGGCGCCCTGGACTTCGTGGACGCGCTGCCCGAGGGCATCGGGACCGTGCTCGGCGAGGACGGTGCCGGGCTGTCCGCCGGGCAGCGGCAGCGGCTCGCGCTCGCGCGGGCCTTCCTCGCCGACCGGCCTGTGCTCCTCCTCGACGAACCGACGGCCGCGCTGGACGGAGCGACCGAGGCCGAAGTGGTGGAAGCGGTACGGCGGTTGGCGGTCGGGCGGACGGTCCTGCTCGTGGTGCACCGGCCGGCCCTGCTGGCGGTGGCCGACCGGGTGGTGCGGGTGACAGAGGGCGTGGCCGCGATGGGCGCGGAGACCGTGCCGGCGGTCACCGGTACGAACCGGGGCTCGTCGGAGACGCCGGTGAGTCCCGTGGCCCTCGACGAGCCCGGGACGCGGCTCGCGGCACACACGGGTGGCGTCCTCGCCCGGGTCCGTGCCATGTCCGGCGCCCGGCGCGGACGCCTCGCCCTGGCGCTGCTGCTCGGAAGTCTCGCGCTCGGCAGCGCCGTTGGGCTCATGGCCACCTCCGGGTGGCTGATCTCGCGGGCCTCGCAGCAGCCGCCCGTGCTGTACCTGATGGTGGCCGTGACGGCGACCAGGACCTTCGGCATCGGGCGGGCCGTCTTCCGTTACGCGGAGCGGCTCGTGTCGCACGACGCGGTGCTGCGGATGCTGGCCGACACCCGGGTCGCCGTCTACCGGCGCCTTGACAGGCTCGCTCCCGCCGGGCTGCGCGACACCCGTCGCGGCGATCTGCTGTCCCGGCTCGTCGCGGACGTCGACGCGCTCCAGGACTACTGGCTGCGCTGGCTCCTGCCCGCAGGCGTCGCGGTGACCGTCTCTGCCGCGACGGTCGGTTTCACGGCCTGGCTGCTTCCTGAGGCGGGGGCCGCCCTCGCGGTCGGTCTCCTCGCGGCCGGCGTCGGCGTCCCCCTCGTCACCGGCGCCGTGGCTCGCCGTGCCGAACGGCGGCTGGCCCCCGCCCGCGGAGTGCTCGCCACCCGCGTGACCGAACTGCTCACCGGAACGGCCGAGTTGACGGTCGCCGGCGCGCTGCCCGCCCGTACCGCCGAGGCCGAGCGGGCCGACGGCACCCTCACCCGGATCGCTTCCCGCGCCGCCACCGCCACCGCGCTCGGCGACGGCCTGACCGCGCTGATCTCCGGTCTGACCGTCGCCGCCACCGCGCTCGTGGCAGCCCAGGCCGTCGCCGCGGGACGGCTCAGCGGTGTCCTCACGGCCGTCGTCGTCCTGACCCCGCTCGCCGCCTTCGAGGCCGTCCTCGGACTGCCCCTTGCCGTGCAGTACCGGCAGCGGGTCCGCAAGAGCGCCGAGCGCGTGTACGAAGTGCTGGACGCGCCCGAACCCGTACGGGAACCGGAGCGGCCCCGCCAGGCGCCCGCGACGCCCTTCCCGCTCGTCGTGCAGGGACTGGCCGCCCGGCACACAGGGCAGGACCGGGACGCGCTCGCCGGGCTCGACCTGACGTTGGAGAAGGGGCGCCGGGTCGCCGTCGTCGGCACCTCCGGGTCCGGCAAGACGACGCTGGCACAGGTGCTGCTGCGCTTCCTCGACGCGGACACCGGCACGTACACGCTGGCCGGCGTGGACGCGTACGCCCTGGACGGCGACGACGTACGACGGCTCGTCGGGCTGTGTGCCCAGGACGCGCACCTCTTCGACAGCTCGGTGCGCGAGAACCTGCTCCTTGCGAAGAAGGACGCGACCGAGGACGAACTGCGGGCGGTGCTGGAGCGGGCCCGGCTCCTCGACTGGGCCGACGGGCTGCCCGAGGGCCTGGACACGCTGGTCGGTGAGCACGGGGCGCGACTGTCCGGCGGACAGCGGCAGCGGCTGGCGCTCGCCCGCGCGTTGCTCGCCGACTTCCCGGTCCTCGTGCTCGACGAGCCCGCCGAACACCTGGACCTGGCGACCGCCGACGCGCTCACCGCCGATCTGCTGGCCGCCACGGAAGGCCGTACGACACTGCTGATCACGCACCGGCTCGCGGGCCTGGAGGACGTGGACGAGGTGATCGTGCTGGACGAGGGGCGTGTGGTGCAGCGGGGACCGTACGCCGGACTGACCTCGGTGGAGGGGCCGTTGCGGGGGATGGCGGAGCGGGAGGCGGAGTCGGAGTTGCTGGTGGCGGCCGGCTAGGAGGGCTCGTCGCCGCTTCGCTCGACTTTCCTTGACAAAGGGGACTAATTAGGCTCGGTGTATGTCAGCCACCCCGCGCCCTGGTCCCCCGCTCCCCTCCCCGGGACTCTCGGCCGAACTGGCCGTCCGCGTGCCGCAGTTGCTGGAGGCGATGCGGTCCGTGGGGAGCGGGCTCGAACTGCACTCCACGCTGGAGCGGATCTGCGAGGCGGCGGCCACGCTGACGGACGCCCGCTATGCGGGGATCGGCGTCATCGACGAGGATGGCGACGCGCTCGCCGACTTCGTCTTCCACGGGGTCGACGCGGGGACCGCGCGGCGTATCGGGCGGTTTCCCGACGGGCACAAGGGGCTGCTCGGCGCCCTCATCCGGGAGTCGGAGCCGGTGCGGCTGGTGGATGTGAGCGAGGATCCGCGGTCCTGGGGTTTCCCCGAGCACCATCCGCGGATACGCGGCTTTCTCGGTGTTCCCATCCGCGTCCAGGGAGAGGTCTTCGGGAACCTCTATCTCGGCGAGAAGCGCGGCGGGCATCCCTTCAACGACTCCGACGTCAGCATGGTCCGGGTGCTGGCGACCGAGGCGGGTATCGCCATCGGCAACGCCCGGCTGTACGAGGCCGCCAAGCAGCGCGAGCGGTGGATCGACGGGTCGGTGGCCGTCACGACCGCCCTGTTGTCCGGCGGTGACGCAGAGGACGCGCTCCAGGTCGTCGCGGAACGGGCCCGCCGGCTGTCCGGATCGGCGGCCGGGATCGTGCTGCTGCCCGCCGCCGAGGGCGGCATGGAGATCGTCGCCGTGGCCTCGGAACAGCCGTCGGACCAACTCGGCAGGGTCGTCCCGCCGGAGAGCGAGATCGTCGCCCAACTCCTCGACGGACAGCCGGTGTTCGTGGCGGACGCGGCCACCGATCCCCGTATGCTCAGCGCCCTCGCGCGCGCGTACGGGCCGATCATGGCGCTGCCCCTACAGAGCGGAGGGCGCGTCCTGGGCGCCCTGGTCACGCCCCGCGCGCCGGGCGAGCGGCCGTTCGCCGAGGCCGAGCGCACCCTCGCGATCCAGTTCGCCTCGCAGGCCGCGCTCGCGCTGATGATGGCCGAGGCGCAGCGCGACCGGGAGCGGCTCGCGGTGTACGAGGACCGCGACCGGATCGCCCGCGACCTGCACGACCTGGTCATCCAACGGCTGTTCGCCACCGGGATGATGCTGGAGAGCGCCCAGCGCGGGTCGCTCGTCCCCGAGGTGCGGCGCGGTGTGGGCAACGCCGTCGACGAACTCGACGTCACCATCCAGGAGATCCGCACCGCGATCTTCGCGCTCCAGCAGGGCCCCGCGGAGGCGCCCTCCGGGCTGCGCACGCGGGTGCTGCGGGAGATCAACATGGCGGCCGTGCCCCTCGGCTTCAAGCCCGCGCACCGTTTCGTCGGCGCGGTCGACACCACGGTCGGCGATCTCACCGGCAAGAACCTCATCGCGGCCCTGCGCGAGGCCCTCTCCAACGCGTTCCGGCACGCGGAGGCGGCGCGGATCGAGGTCGTCGTCGACGCGACCGCGACCCTGCCGGACGGCCGGCCCGGCGTCCGGCTCACCGTCGCGGACGACGGCGTCGGCATCCCGGCGGGCGGCCGGCGCAGCGGCCTGCGGAACCTCAAGCGCCGGGCCGAATCCCTGGGTGGCGACAGCTGGTACGGGCCGGGCATCGGCGAGGACGGCGGCGGTACGACGGTGGTGTGGCAGGCGCCCCACTGAGCCCTGTCGGGCCGCCGGCCACCGCGGCCACCGCTGAGCCGTTCGCAGCAAGGCGTCCCCCATGCGTACGACTTGAACAGGGCCTTCGTCCGCCGCGCGGGTCACGATCGCTGACATGCGCTCATCTCGCCGTCATCCGCTGCTCGTTCCGGTGCTGCTGTGCGCGCTCGCCGTCCTGGCGGCCCGCCCCGGCGACGACGACTCCCAGGCCGCCTCCGGTGCCAGTGCGCAGGTGGCACGGCTGTACCAGGACGCGGCGGTCGCGGCGCAGCGGTACGAGGCGGGGCGGCAGGAGGCCGACGCGCAACGGGCCCGGGCCCAGCGGGTCGAGGGCCAACTGGACCGCGAACGGCGGGAGATCGCACGGCTGCACGAGGACCTGGGCCGGATCGCCCGCGCCCAGTACCGCGGCGGCGGCGGTATCCCGATGGCGGCCCGGATCATCCTCGCGGACAGCCCCGAGGATCTGATGCGCGATCAGCACGTCTTCTCGCAGGCGGATCTCGCCGTCGGCAACGCGATCGGCAGGAGCCACCGGGCCGAGGTCCGGCTCGCCGGCGACGAGGTGAAGGCCGCGTCGGAGTGGCGGACCCTGGAGAAGCGGAACGCCGAACTCGCCGACCTGAAGCAGGGCATCCAGCGCAAACTCGAAGAGGCGCGCGGCCAGTTGCAGGGCCAGGCGGACGCCTCGGTCGCGGCGGGCACCTGCCGGGGCGCCGTCCGCCTCGACCAGCCGCCGACCTCCGTCACCGACCCGTGGGTCGCGCCGGTGGAGCCCGTCGAACTCTCCGCGGGCTTCGGCAGCGGCGGCTCCCGCTGGGCCAACCGGCACACCGGCCAGGACTTCGCGGTGCCCATCGGTACGCCGGTGCGGGCGGCCGGGGCGGGCCGGGTGGTGCGGGTGTCCTGCGGCGGCGCCTTCGGCATCGAGATCGTCATCGAGCACCCGGGCGGCTACTACACGCAGTACGCCCACCTCGCCGCCGTCACCGTCGACCAGGGGGACCGCGTCACCACCGGCCAGTGGATCGCCCAGTCCGGCACGACCGGCAACTCCACCGGCCCACACCTGCACTTCGAGGTGCGGGTCACCCCGGACATGGGATCGGCGGTCGATCCGGTGCCCTGGCTGGCACAGCGAGGAGTACCGCTCGGCTGAGGGAATTCGTCGCGTAAGGGGCGTGCTCTAGGACGACGCCCGTTACCACCCGGTCGCCGTCAGCGCCGTTCCGCCAGCATCCGCTCGATCACGACCGCCACACCGTCCTCGTTGTTGTCGACGGTTCGCCCGGAGGCTGCGGCGAGCACGTCGGGGTGCGCGTTCCCCATCGCGTACGACTGTCCCGCCCAGGTGAGCATCTCGACGTCGTTCGGCATGTCCCCGAAGGCGACGACCTCCTCGGGCGCGATACCGCGCTCCGCGCAGCACAGGGCGAGCGTGCTGGCCTTGGAGACGCCGGGCCCGCTGATCTCCAGCAGGGCGCTGGGGCTGGAGCGGGTTACGTTCGCGCGGTCGCCGAGGGCGAGGCGGGCGACGTTCAGGAAGACGTCCGGGTCCAGCTCGGCGTGGAACGCGAGGATCTTCAGCACCGGCTCGTCGGCCCCCAGGGCGTCCGACGCCAGGAGCTTCTCGGCGGGGGCGAGGGTGTCCGGGATCTCCAGGTGCAGCTTCGGATACGCCGGCTCCTGGTAGAAGCCGTAGGTCTGCTCGATCGCGTACACCGTCCCGGGCGCCGCCTCGCGCACCAGGCGTACGGCGTCGAGGGCGTTCTCCCGGGCCAGTTCGCGGACCTTCACGAAACGGTGGGCGCCGGCGCCGCCGTGCAGGTCGACCACGGCGGCGCCGTTGCCGCAGATCGCCAGGCCGTGGCCGTGGACGTGGTCGCTGACGACGTCCATCCAGCGGGCCGGGCGGCCGGTGACGAAGAAGACCTCGATACCCGCCTCCTCGGCCGCCGCCAGGGCGGCCACCGTGCGGGGGGACACCGACTTGTCGTCGCGCAGCAGGGTGCCGTCCAGGTCGGTGGCGATCAGTCGTGGCGGGACGGCGGAGGCCGGGGTCTCGGGCTGTCGAGTCGCTGAGGTCACCGGGTCATTCTCCCGCATATGCCCGCACGATCGTGCGGGCGGGCGCACAGGTGAGTGGTTACCGCCCCTACCAGGGCCGTTGTGCTCCCCGAGTCCCGCTGAGCCGTGGCGGCGACTCAGCGGAGCTGCGTCGGAGCCTCCATGGCGATCTGCTCGAAGACCTTCTCGTCCGCGGCGAAGTCGGAGTCCGGGATCGGCCAGTGGATCACGATGTCGGTGAAGCCCAGTTCCTGGTGCCGGCCCGCGAAATCGACGAAGGCGTCGAGGGACTCCAGCGGGCGGCCGCGGTCCGGGGTGAAACCGGTGAGCAGGATCTTGTCGATCGCGGCCGTGTCCCGGCCGATCGCCGCACAGGCGTCGGCCAGCTTCTCGACCTGCCCGCGAAGGGCGTGAACCGACTGCTCAGGGGTGCCGTTCTCGAACAGCTTGGGGTCGCCGGTGGTCACCCACGCCTGTCCGTACCGGGCGGCGAGCTTCAGCCCGCGCGGACCGGTGGCGGCCACCGCGAAGGGCAGCCGGGGTCGCTGCACACAGCCCGGGATGTTGCGCGCCTCGTGCGCGGAGTAGAAGTCGCCCTTGTACGACACCGAGTCCTCGGTGAGCAGCCGGTCCAGCAGCGGAACGAACTCCCCGAACCGGTCCGCACGCTCACGCGGGGTCCACGGTTCCTGCCCGAGCGCCGTGGCGTCGAAGCCGGTGCCGCCCGCGCCGATGCCCAGGGTGACCCGCCCGTCGGAGACGTCGTCGAGCGAGATGAGCTCCTTGGCGAGGGTCACCGGGTGCCGGAAATTCGGCGAGGTGACGAGGGTGCCCAGACGCATCCGCTCGGTGACGGCCGCGGCGGCGGTCAGTGTCGGTACGGCGCCGAACCACGGGCCGTCCCGGAAGGTGCGCCAGGACAGGTGGTCGTAGGTGAAACCGGCGTGGAAGCCGAGCTGCTCCGCGCGCTGCCAGGACTCGCGGCTCCCCTCGTTCCAGCGGCGGTACGGGAGGATCACGGTGCTCAGGCGCAGGCTCATGATGGCCAGGCTATGCCGACGTCCGTGTTTCACGTGAAACCGTCACTGTATGCGGCTGTTGAGCCACGGAGTGAGGACGATCATCGAGATCCACTCCTTGTGCGTCCGGTCGCCGGGCAGCGGGACGACGAGATTGCAACTGGGCGGGAAACGGCGGGCCTTGACGTAGGCGTGGCCGTCGAAGACGGAGCGGAGGAAGGCGGGGACGTCGTCGCGGGCGATGTCGGGGCAGTCGATGCCCTCGACCGTGATCAGCGCGTCGTCGTCGGGATAGAGCCGCACGCTCACCCGCGGCAGTCCGCCGAACTCGACGAAGGCCTCGTGCGGGAGCGAACCGTCCGGGTCGGTGGTGACGCCGAAGCCCGCGGAGGTGCGGCGTGAGGTCTGGTCGGCGCCGATGTCATGGGTGACCTCCATCTCGCGCGCGTACTCGGACGCGACGGCGCGGAGGGCGGTGACGGCGGCCTCGGTGCTCGGGAAGTGGTCCATACCACTGATCATGCCGGGGGTGGTGCCGCGGAGGCCATACCCGGGCGGTACTCCTCAGGCCGTGCGGGGTCAGTGGGATGCGGGGAACCGCAGATACCGCACGGGTACCGCCTCCGTGAGCCACACCCCGTTCTCGCTGACCCGGAAGACGTGACCGTCCCGCTGCATGGCGCCGGTATCCACGGAGAGCACGACCGGCCGCCCGCGGCGGGCACCCACGCGGGTCGCGGTCTCCCGGTCGGCGGAGAGGTGCACGGCATGGCGGTTCATGGGCCTGAGCCCTTCGGCCCGGATCGCGTCGAGGATGCGTGCGACCGTGCCGTGGAAGAGGTACGGCGGCGGGGTGGCCGGGGGCAGTCCGAGGTCGACCTCGATGCTGTGGCCCTGGCTGGCGCGGATACGGGTGCCCTCGATCGCGAAGCGGCGCTTGTCGTTCGTGGCCACCACGTGGTCGAGTTCCTGACGGCTGAACCGGACCCCGTGTGCGGTACAGGCGGCGATCAGCGTGTCGATCTCGACCCAGCCGGCCTCGTCGAGGGTGAGCCCGATCCGCTCGGGTTGGTGGCGCAGATGCTTGGAGAGGTACTTCGACACCTTCACGGTGCGTCTTTCATCCATCCGCTCAGCATGACGGGAGAGACGTGGGTCACGCATTTTATTTTGTGGCCGATGTTTGATCCACAACCAACTGTAGTTATCCACAGGGGAATTGGCGTTTCTGTGGACAACTCCCTGTCATGTCACCCCTGTTCGTCAAGATCAGCTGGGGGCCCACCCCTTGGCATGAGCGCATCCAACGCCCTTGCCCGCAGCTCCCGTTCGGCCGCCAGCGCGATGAACTCGGCCGCCTTCGCGGGACCAACCAACGCCTCCACGGCCCGCATTGTCGTCTCGGGCACGGCCACGGAACGTGACGAGGACGCGGACCGCGAAGGCTCCGCTGCCCCGAGGTGCCGACGCAGGGACCTATTGGCGAACAGGCGCATCGCGCGGGCGAGTTCGGCGTCCACGGTCTGCTGGGCGAGCGGGCGCAGTCGTCGGACGAGCGAGGCCGCTTCGGTCGCGTCCGCGTCCGTCGGACGGTGCGAGCCGTCGAGGTAGCGGGCGAAGACGTGCTCGGTGGTGAACTCCAGGAAACGGGAGGCGATGTGCTCGACCTGGACCCTCAACTCCCGCAGGTGGGACGAGATCGCGGGCAGGGGGACCCCGGAGGCGTACAACTCGACGGCTACGGCCAGCTCTTGGGGGCTCGGTACGAGGAAGGAGTCGGTGTCTCCGGGGACCGGCTCGAGTACGCCGAGTTCGACGGCCTCGGCGACGGCCGCGTCGTCCGGGCTGCCGCCGAAGCGCTGCTCCAGCTCGGTGCGCGAGATCCGGACCGCCTCCTCGTCGGTCCACGGCCCGTCGACCTCGGCGGCCAGCCCGAGCACCCCGCCCAGACCCCGGCCCGCGTCCCACGCGTCCAGCAACTCCTTGATGGAGGCCAGGCCGTAGCCGCGGTCGAGAAGGTCCGCGATCTGCCGGAGCCGGGCGAGATGGACATCGGCGTACACGTTGGCCCGCCCGCGCCGCTCAGGGCGGGGGAGCAGACCGCGGTCCTGGTAGGCACGGATCGTCCGGACGGTGGCTCCACTGAGATGCGCAAGATCCTCGATGCGGTAGGCGATTTTGCCGGGGCCGGGGCCGGGGC
>NZ_JBLTJC010000241.1:0-16213 GCF_048158785.1 Streptomyces colwelliae
CCCGGCGCCCTGTCGGGCAACGGCCGTACGGCGAACCGCAGTTGGGCCCGGCTGAACGCCGACCCCGCCAAGCCGATGCTCAACCGGGCGGTACGGCAGACCTATCCGCCGGGTTCGACGTTCAAGGGTCGGCGACCGCATCGAGATGACCAGGGGTGGCCACACCTACGGCGCCGAGGTGGAAAACACCGTGGCCGCGGAGTCGTACGTCTACACGCTGATGACGGTGACCGCGCCGGGGGCTGTGGTGCGGGCGTGCTTCCAGCCTGCGGCGAAAACGGGGGCGGCGCAGGGGAGGAACGAGTGCTTCGAGGGGCGGGTCCACTGACCCGAGGCCGGCCGCCGCTGGCTGACGATCCTCGCACACCAGATCAGCCCCGCCGAGCTGTACTCGGCGGGGCTGATAGCTGCTCCTACTTGGGACCAATCAGAAAGAACCGAAGAACCGGTCCCACCAACTAGGTTCCCCGGAACCGTGAAAACGCAGGCGAGTGGCTCCGTCGTAGCGGTTCGTAAGAAGTTCTTCCGGAATCGTGACGTACTTTGATCCGGCCAGAGCTTGCTCTATCTTCCCAAGGTCACTCGCGTCGAGTTCACCTTCGGCACACGCTTCATCCGTGCCCAGGAAGGCGCCCGGGTTGTCAGCCGCCACCATGGCCAATGGTTTGAACTTGCTCACCAGGACAACGATCCTCGTCCCGCAAACCGTGGCTTCCCCGGGCACTTCGATTCTCCCGTACTGAGCGGAGTCCTGGATGTCCCGGTCGATTTCACAACGCGTCGAGAAGTGCGAACCAATCTGTGCAGCCAGACGACTGAAGGAAGCCGCAGCTTCGACCCCACTGTAGTCAGCCGGAAATTCCGGCCATTGGGGATCATCCAGCCCACGCAACATTTCCATCAGATGCGCATCTCTCTCCATGATCCTCCAATCGCCGAAGACGCTACGAGCAGATCGATTGAACCACTTCGTCACTGCGGGAATGCCGTGAGAACCCTTCCGGTGAGAGGTTCGTAACGCACCAGGATTTTCACCCCTCGCACGGTTCCGATCACGTTCTGGACCGCGGGTTCTCCTCTCCTGGTCCTTGCCCGGCGCCCCCGGATACCTGGTCGGGGCGGCGCCCAGCGTCGTCGAACCGTCGTAGTAGGTCAGGTTGTCGGAGATGACGTTCTTGGTGCGGTCGGGCGTGGTGGCGCAGTCGACGCCCACCGTCTCCACCCGGGAGACGAGCGAGTAGATGTGCGCGCTCACGCTGTCCGCGTACTCGTTGCGGGTGCACTGGTTGTCGGCGACGCCGACCTCGCCGTCGTCGTCGACCATCGTCTCGCGGCCGGTCGAACCGTCGTACGTGGTCGAGGACTTGGTGTGCCGCCAGCCGCCCAGGTCGTGTGTATTCCTGATTCCCGGCTTCTGACCGCATGGGGACGGCCCCGCTGACAACGGTCAGCGGGGCCGTCCCCATCGAAGGCGAAGCCTGGACGGCTCGCCGCCGTCATGCGCCCGGACTCCTCCCGTAATAGCCCTTCACGGTCCTCGCCAGCTTCCGCTGGACAGCCCTCAGTGTTCTGATGGTCGACTCGTCGCTGAGCCCCGTAGTTGTCTGCCACTCGACGCCCGAACCCGCGAGATCGCTGACAAACACGATCTCAACGGCCAAGAGTGTGCGAGCCCAGTCCACCGGAGCCAACGGGACGTCGTCGCCAAGCGCATCTCGCAACCTGTCGCACTGGTCGTACAGATCCTGCGCGTCGGCGAACCCCATGCCAACAGCAAGCTGATCGCTGCACCGTGCCGGCCCATCCCATTCAAGGAGAGCCCGCCTCAGCAGTTTGATCTCCTCGTCCGTAAGCAACCCGCGCGGCGCCGTCTCTGGTACTTGCATCAGTCCAGCTCTTCCCAGTACTTTTCCAGCTTCGCCGGGTCTCGCCGAAAGACGGTTCCACCGTCGGCATGCATCGGATCGTGGATCACGATGGTCGATCCGTCCTTGCCAAGGTACGCCTTCCGCCCTCCGCCCAGTTCCTTGGTCCTAGAGGGATTCGACATCACGTCCTTGGTGAGATCGTCGAGCCCCTTGGCGTCCACACCAGGGAAGTCCCCGGCATGCTTACTGTCCGCATGCCCCTTGGCAATGTCAGCCGCGTCCCCAAGACGCTCTTCTTCGGTACACCACGAACTGTTGTGTACCAGGACAGGGATTCCGTCGGCCACGACATAGTACGTGTGCAGTTCGGCGACGGTGAGGTTGTGAACCGTCGCCTCCAGGGTGGTCCAACGCTCGACCGCGGCAACGCGGACGCGGACTCCCGAGTCGGTGCGCAGCCACTCCCCCGACTGCAAGCCTGTGGCATCAACCCACTCACCGAGTTCGGGCACCCAGAAGGGATGTCCGTCGGTCGCGGTGACCGACGCGGTCTTGGTCCCCTTCTTGCCGTCGATGTCGACGGTGACCTTGACGAGGTGCTTGAGGCCGGTGCCCTTGATCTCGGCAGTGACGGTCTCGGCTTTGGTCTTGCCGGTCTCCGGGTCGGTGGCGAGGACCTTGTCGCCGATGTCGACGTCCTCGATCTTCTTCGTCGAGCCGTCGGCCATCAGCACCCGGGTGTCGGGGGTGAAACTGTTGACCTTGCACACCTTGGCGGCATCCTCAGCCGCTTCCGCCGCCTTCTTGCTCTTCTTCCAGTCCTTGAAGTCGTCCCAGAGTTTCTTGCCAAGACCGACGATCCGCTTCCCCAGCGCAATCGCCTTGTCGGCGCGGAGGAAGTACTTCGCGAAGAGCTTGCCGAGGGGGCCGCCGCCGATCAGGGAACCGACCACGTTCGCCGCGGTCGCCCCGCAGGACCCGAGGCTCCCCGTCGTGAAGCAGTCCAGCGCGTCCGTGATCCCCAGCTCGTCGGCGATGATCTTGCCGAGTTCCTTGGCAATGGCGATGGCCTTCGCCTTGGCCGCGTCCTCCTTCTCGCGGGCCTCGTCCGCCTTCGCCTTGGCCGGGGTGTAGGTGTCCGTCGAGCCGGTGCCGCTCTGGGTCTTGGTGGACCCTGTACTGGACGACCCCGCATGCACGTACTGCGTATCCCCGGTGTTCTGGCCGTAGCCGTCGCAGATGTCCTTCGGGCACAAGCCGCTCGGGTCGCTCAGGGTGACCGGGCTGTTGCTGGCGTACGCGTACCCGTTGATCTGCTGCGGGTCGGTGTAGTCGACGATCGGGTCCGCCGAGATGAAGCGGCCCGTGTCCGCGTCGTACTCCCGCGCCCCCAGTGTCGTCAGGCCTGTGGACGCCTGGATGGTGCCGCCCACGAAGCCCTTGTCGTTGACCCAGCCCGTCGAGGAGGACGAGGAGGACGACGACTCGTCCCGCGCGTTGCCGAAGGGATCCGTACGGCGACGGGTCGTCGTGCCCGTCTTCGCGTCGACCGCCAGTTCCGCCGTGCCCTGGTGGTCCGAGGCGAGGAAGTGGACGCCGTCCGCCTCCCGCATCGCGACCGTCGTGGCGCCGAAGGAGTAGTACCGGGTGGCCGTGACCTTCGCGGTGGACTTGTCGTAGTGGAGTTCCATGCCGGGCAGGTAGAACGTCTTCTCCGTCGGGGTGTCCTGGAGAAGCCGCGCACCGGACGCGTCGTACTTGTACGACGTCACCGTCCCGTCGGCGTTCGTGACCGTGGTCAACTCGCCCTGCTTGTCCCACGCGAGGGACTGGGTGTCACCGGACAGGACGCGCGTCGCCGTGTTGCCCGACGCGTCGTAGGTGTACGAGTCCTGGGAGGTGACCTGCGGGGTCGTGGCCGTCGCGTCGGTCTTCGTCGTCACCGACGACACCGTGTGCGGGCCCGAGTCCGTACCGTTGGGGCCGGAGCCGTCGCCGTACACGTAGGAACGGCTGGACGTCGCCGCCCCGTTCAGGCCGTGGCGGGTCTCGCTCTTGCGGTTGCCGAGCGAGTCGTAGCCGTACTCCGTCCAGAACGGCGAGACGCCGCCGACCGTCGACGAGGACGCGCCCGAGGAGCAGGCCGACTCCGAACTGCCCGTGCCGCTCGCGCCGTTGGGCGTCACCGACGACGTCCACGTGTCGGACAGCCGCTGGAGGCCGTCGTACGTGAAGCACTGCACGTCGCTCGTGCCGCCGGTCGGCGTGTCCGCGATCGAGAGGACGTTGCCGGAGGCGTCGTACGTGTAGTCGGCGTCGTAGGCGACGCTCGACGCGCCCTCCACGTCCACCCGCGAGTTGGTCAGGCGGTCGGTGCCCGCCTCGAAGGTGTTGGTGATCCACGTCTTCTTCGCCGTGGACTCACCGGTGTACAGCTCCAGCTGCTCCAGGTTCGACGTCGGCGAGTACGACGCGTCCGTTACGTAACTCAGGCCTCCCAGCGACGAGTTGAGACCCACCGGACGCTGGAGGTCGTCGTAGACGTACCCCAGTGCCTCACCGGACAGGTCGGCCGCCGCGGGCAGGCCCTCTCCCTGGACCGAACCGTCGCGGTTGTACTGGGTCGTGTACTCGTAGGTACCGCCGAGCTGTGGCTCGGCCGTCTTCGACAGGTAGTACTTCGTCGAGGTCGGCTTGAAGTCGTTGGTCTCGTCGAGGACCGGATAGGTCACCGACGAGTAGACCGCGCCGTCCTTGTACGTGTAGACGCCGTACAACTCGCCCTTGGCGACCGTGTCGTACTTGGTCACCGAGAGCTTGGTGCCGGTCGTCGCCTCGCCCTGCCAGGTCGAGACCGCGCGGCCCAGCTCGTCGTAGAGCGTCGACGTCTTGTCACCGTTGACCGTGACCGAGGTCTGGCGGTCCAGATCGTCGTACGTGTACGACGACGCGCCCGTGTCCGGGTCGACCGCGCTCTTCTTGCGGCCCAACTGGTCATAGGCATAGGACCAGTTGTTGCCCTCGTCGTCCGTGACCGTCTTCAACTGGCCGGCCGCGTTGTAGCCGTACGACGTGGTGACCGCGTCGCCGTCCGTCGGGTACGCGATCTGGGTCGTGGCCAGGTCCCGGCCGTTCGTGACCACCGTCGTCTTCGTGCCGCCGGCCGGCGGGGTCGTCGTGACGCGGTCGCCGCCGTAGGCGTACGTCGTGCGGTACTTCTCCGTGCCCTGGACCTTGAAGACCGAGGCCGTGGCGCGGCCGGCGCCGTCGTACTGCGTGACCGTCGTCGCGTCCAGGTCGGCGAGGACCGGATCGAAGAGGGTGGAGGACGGAGCGCCCGACGCGTAGTAGGTGTCGTTCACCTGCACCACGCGGCCGGAGCCGTCGTAGAGGGTGTCGGCGACCATACGGCCACCGCCCGCGCCCTGCGTCTGTACCTGACGGGGCCTCAAGTAGCCGTCGTACAGCGACCATTCACTGCCGTACGTCGTTCCGTCGGCCTGGATCTTCTGCGTCTGAACGGCGGTCGGGCCGTCGTCACCGCGGACCAGGTACGCGTACTTGAGGGAGGCGGTGAAGCTCGACGCCTTGGGGCGGTCCGGGAGCCAGACCGACACCAGGCGGCCGAGGCCGTCGTAGGCGAGGTCCGTGCGCTTGCCGTTCATGTCGACCTTGGCACTCGCCAGGCCCCACTGCGGCGCGTACTCGGTCGAGGTGGTCCAGCCGTCGATGTTGGTGACCGTCGACTTGGTGGCCAGGCCGTAGGTGTCCGTGTAGGCGATGGAGGAGGTGTACTGCGTCGAGGAGGACGCCGTCGTCGCGTCCTTCGCCACCAGCGGCCGGCCGTAGTCGTCGTACGTCGTCACGGCGGTCGTCTGGTACGTCGCCGTCGTGCCGCTGTACGACGAGAGCCGCTTCGTCGTGGTCGCGTCGCCCTTGGTGGGAGCCGCGCCCAGCGTCGTCGAACCGTCGTAGTACGTCAGGTCGTCGGAGATGACGTCCTTGGTGCGGTCGGGGGTCGAGGAGCAGTCGACGCCGACCTTCTCCACCCGAGACACGTACGAGTACAGGTGCAGGCTCGCGCTGTCGGCGTACTCGGTGCGGGTGCACTGGTTGTCGGCGACACCGACCTCGCCGTCGTCGTCGACCTGGGTCGCCCGGCCGGTCGCGGTGTCGTACGTCGTCGTCGACTTGGTGTGCCGCCAGCCGCCCACGGCGAGAGCCGTGTACGTGTCCGTCGAACCCGTCGACATGTAACGGGACTTGCGATTGCCCCAGCTCTCCGTCTGGGTCCCGGTCACGCTCGTCCACGGCACCGTCACCGACTTCTCGGTGACCGCGGAGCCGTTGTACGTGATCGTCTCCAGCTCCTGGCCGGACTTCCAGTCGGTGTCCTCATAGGAGACGCCGTTGGAGTCGGTGACCGTCGCCGAGCGGGAGTCGCCGTCCTTGTCGACGTCACCGTCGAGACCGCGGAAGAAGACGTGCTCGGTCTTGGTGTTGGCGGCGGAGTTGGTGCCGTCGGAGGTGACGACGGTGACCTTGCCGTAGCCGCGCCAGTCGCTCCAGGTGCGGTCCTCGTCCTTGGTGATGCCGTCGGCCGGGTTCTTGCGCCAGCCCGCGTCACCGCCGTAGGTGTACGAGGTGACCTGGTCGGCGGTGTCGCCGGTGAGGTCGGTCTGGACGACCGAGGCGACGACGTACTTGTGGAACCAGTCGACGATCGTGTCCGTCGCGCCCGGCGGAACCCACTTCACCGGGAAGCAGCGCTTGGTGGAGGAGTCCTCGGCCGGGACGGTGCTCGTCGTGCACTGCGTGTCGGCGTAGTTGACGCTGAGCGCGCCGCCCGTCTCGTTCTTCACGCCGGAGAGGCGGAAGCGGTAGAACGGCTGGAGGTTGTCGCCGGTCGTGTCCACGCGGTTGGCGAGCTGGGTGCCGTACAGCTCCACGGAGGGTACGGACACAGCGGTGCCGACCTTGCCCGTGTGGTCGATCTTGCTCAGCCAGAGGGACTTGGAGCCGTCGCCGTTGTCGGTGAAGACGTGGGTGAGACTCCACTCGTCGACCGGGGTGTATGTCGAGTCACCGGTGCGGATCTGTGTGGTGACCTTCGTCAGTTCCTTGCGGGTCCAGAACGTCGGGGAGTTCTGGCCGGGGCACTTCGTGTCCACCTTGCAGTTCTGGTCCCAGGGGACGTCCGGCCAGTCGGCGGCCGTGGAGTCCGTGAGCGCAGCTGCGGAACAGTCCGTCAGGGAGCCGATGCAGCGCTCGGCCGTGGTGAAGACGACCTGCGCGGCCGGCTTGGTGGAGTACACCTTGCCCGCGCGCTGGCCGTAGTCGATGCGCTTGAGGTAGCCGCCGCGGATGTACGCCTTGCCGTTCTCGGTGGTCTTCAGGCCCTGCGTGTAGTAGTTCGTCTCGGTGCCGTAGTAGTACGACATGACGTCACCGTGCGGGTCCACGACGTAGTCGAGGTTCCAGCGCCAGGCCTGGGTGCAGTAGGCGTCGGCGAACGTCGCGTTGTAGCAGGGCTCGCCCGAGTCGTCGCCGTAGACGGGGGTCGTCCAGGTGGAGGCCGTCTCCTCGTTGCCGCTCGCGTAGCCGGGCAGCTGGTCGAGGCCGAAGTAGTACTGGGTGCCGTCGCCGGTCGTGATCTTCCAGTACTCGCCGTTGTTGTCACCGTTGGTGGCGCCGGTCAGGTGCTCGACCTTGGAGTTGTCGTCGGAGCTGATCCGCCACGCGCCGGTCGTGTCGTCCTTGATCAGCTGGCCCGAGGTGCCGCCGGCGAGGGCGATCGTGGCGTTGTCGTAGGCCCAGCACTGGTCGCCGTTGGTGTCGTCGTGGCCGTCGTCGGCGCAGGCTTTGTAGCTGCGCTCGATGTAGCCGGGGTCGTAGGTGAAGCCCTGGCCGATCCACGAGCCCTGGTTGTTCGTGGTCGCCGTCTGGCCGTCTATGGACTGGGAGTTGTAGCTCAGGCCGACTGTCGGCTGCATGCCGCCGGGGACCGGGGGCGTCGTCAGCGGATAGCTCCACGTGAACGCGCCCGACGAGGTGTCCACACCCCACTGCGAGGACGCGGCCAGACTCGTCGCCTTGTAGTCGCCGCCGCCACCGCCGCTGCTCGCGGTGGCCGCGAGGACGGTCGCGGAGGAGTCGGAGGACGCCTCCAGCAGCTGGGTGGAGGGGCCCGAGGTGTCGCCCGCCGCCTGGACCGTCGCCGAAAGCGTCTGCTTCGCCGCGTTGTTGCTGCTCTTCAGGTACGTCGGGGTCGAGCACGCCTTCTTCTCGGGCGTCGTCAGGACGCACTCGGGATACTGGACGAGCTGGAGGCGTGAGCCGTAGCCGCCGCCGTAGGCGTCCGCGAAGTCCGAGTAGTCCAGGGCGACTTGGGCCGCGCCCTGCGACGCGTCCCCGTCGGTGCGGGCCACGGTGAACAGGACACCGTCGACGCCGGCCGCCTCGGTCGCCTTACGGCCGAGGATCTGGACGCGGACGGAGTCGGCCGCCTTCGTGCCGCCGGCCGCCTTGGCGGACACCGGCAGCCCCTTGGCCTTGGCCGCCTTGCCGGACAGGGTGACGTCCGCGCTGCCCGCTGCCGGCCAGTGCGTGGTGTCGGCCTTCTTGACCGCCGCCTTCTTCGCCTGGTCGGTCTTCTTGAAGGTCTTGGCCGTGGCGTTCTCGCCCCGGACCGGGTCGTCGAGGTTCGTCTGGGTCTTCGGCTTGGTCAGGCCCGTGTCGGCCGTGGCCTCGGGCACGTACTGCGGGAGCAGACCGATGGACAGCGCCAGTCCGAGGACCAGCGCCGCCCGTCTGCGACCGCTCCGCCAGACCGGTCTCGTGGACCGGTACCAGGGAGACTGGGACATCAACTCTCCTAGTTGATAAAGGGGAACGGCCAGTCAGGCCAAGGTCTCGTCGGTTCGGGCCGAGGAGTCGTCGGTTCAGGCCGAGGACTCGTCGATGCTGTCGCCGCCCGGCAGCACTGCCACGAGCGCCACCAGCGAGGCGTCCAACGGCCCCTGGTACATGCGGACTTCGTCGACGGCGCCGGAGAAGTACTCGCTCGCCGTCGTCCCGGTCAGCGTGCGGCCGACCTGGAGACTCGTGGTGCTGAAGTCCCAGGTGTTGTCCCAGGAGGCGTCGGCCACGGCGGTGCCGTTGACGTACAGGAGCACGTCGCCGAAGACCGCGTTGTAGACCAGCGAGAGGTGATCGCCGTCGCCCTCCGAACTCGGCGGGTCGGCGCTGTCGAGAAGCGCCGTGGTCACCGGGGTCGCCGAGTCGGCGGAGGTCACCACGAGCTGCCAACGGGCGTCGGCGGCGACGTACTTGACCTTGATCGCACTGCCGTTGGCGCCGGTCAGCGACAGCACCGTCTCGTCCGCCGTCGGGTTCGCCGAGGCGAGCCGGGCACGGGCGGTCACGGTGAAGCTGTCCTGCGCGGTGAGCGGTCCGGCCGCGGCACGGGTGGCGTAGGCGTTGGTGCCGTTGAGCGCCAAGTGCCCGTCGCCCCACAGAGGTTCGGCCGGGGGCAGGCAGTCGGGGTCGGCCTCCGGGTCGCAGGAGTCGTCGGGCAGGTAGACGGAGGCGCCGCCGCCCAGCGTCAGTCCGGTACCGCCGGCCGTCTCCGGCGAGACACCGCCCGAAGCGGAATCGAGCTGCCAGTAGGCGAGTTGGTGCGGCTGGATACCGCCGAGCTCCTGGCCCTCGGTGGGCGGGATGACCCGGTCGTGCAGCTTGACGTCGGCGACGCTGCCCTTGAGCTGGTTGACGTAGCCGTCGAGGGAGAGCTTGCGGCCGATCTGCACGGCGCCGGTCGCACTCCACGTCGTGTGGCGGGCCTGCACGTCGTCGGCGACGAGGACACCGTTGACGTAGAGCATCATCTTTCCGAGTTCGGCGTCGTAGACCCCGATGAGGTGGGTCCAGCTCCCGACGACGGCGGCCGCACCCGAGACCTTCCAGGAGCCGAGCGACTCCATGTCGCTGACGGGGATGCGGAAGGCCCACGACGCGTTGTCGACCTCGTAGCCGAGTTCGAAGCCGGGCTGGGCGGTGCCGTCCTGGCTGACGACGGTGACGTTCGAGGTGGGCAGCGTGGGCAGCATGACCCAGGCGCTCACGGAGAAGGTCTTGCCGGTGTCGACGCCGGCCGTGCCGGAGTCCAGGTAGGCGTTCTCGGTGCCGTCGAGGGAGGCGGCGGTGTCGGTCGAGCCGAGCGGGCCCGCCGCGCCGAAGGTCACTCCGGAACCGGCGGTCGCGTCCGGGGTGTCGCTGCTGCCGGCGGCCGTCGCCGAGCCCTTGGCGTCGCCGAGGGTCCAGCCGGCCACGGGCGCGCGGCCGTCACTGACCAGGAAGATATGGACAGTTGGCGTCTTCTGCGCGTTGCCCGCACCGTCGACCGCGGTCACGTGCAGGGCGTAGGTGCCCTCGCTCGGCGGCATCCAGCGGATGGTCGCCGGACCGCCGGTGGACTCGGCGGCGATCGACTTCTTCGTGTTGTCGGCCTTCGGGCCGGTGAAGTAGTACGAGTACGCCGTCACGTCGGTCGACGGGGAGTCCACGGTGAAGTTCCCGTAGTCGCCGACGCCCGCGTGCCAGGCCTCGTCGTCCGGGTACGTGGCCGAGGTGATCGCGGCCGAGGCGGGCTTGCTGGTGTCGTAGATGAACTCGCAGCGGGTCTGGTCCCCGTCGGTGGACCAGGCGCCGTACGACTGCTGGTCGTAACCGCGCACCGCCCAGGCGATGGTGGTGTTCGCCGGAATGGTGAAGCCCGCCTCGCCGTCGCCCGAGACATCGCTGCCGACGGTGTAGAAGAACGTGGCCACGCCGGTCTGTTCACTCCAACTGGAGTCCACCGTGGTCTTCTTGGCCGTCATCGCGTAGTGCGTGACCGTGTTGCCGGAGCTGTCCGTCCAGGTGACCTTGAACTGGGCTTGCAGGGTCTCCGAGTTGGAGCCGGTGTCGCCGTGGTCGTAGTCCCGGATCACCGCGGAGACCCGCGGGGCCTGGGTCACGTAGTGCTCGGTGGCACTGCCGTACTCGCACGAACCGCCCGGCTTCATCTGGAGGTCGTCCTGGACCGGCTCCAACGGCGGCCGGTTGTACGTGACTTCGAGGTGCGCGTTGCCGCAGAAGCGGCGCCAGTACGAGGTGTCGGACTCGACTCCCGCCTTGAGGCGGAACGTGGTGGTGTCCCAGCCCTTGTCGGCCGCGGTCTGTACGGTGCTCGTCGCGTCGAAGCGGACGTTCTGGTTGGTCGAGGTGCAGGAGCCCGCCGTCTGCGTGGTCGACTGGGTGTCGACCACCGCCTTCGACGAGGGCTGATTCGCCCAGTCCGTCGACGAGTTGATGGCGCTGGCGCCCGTGCTGTTGACGCGGGCCAGCTGCACATCGCGGGCCGAGGAGCTGTAGGTGAACACCTGTGTCACCGCGAACTCCGCGCTGACGATGTCCTTGTCCGCGAAGGTGCCGGTCGGGATGGCGAAGAACTGCCGCTTGACGTCGGAGGAACTGGAGCAGCGCGCCGAGACGTTGGAAGGGCACAGGCCGACGCCCTCGTCGTCGTCGAACTTCCAGAACGAGTCGCCCGGGGAGTCCGAGGACACCATGGTCCAGCTGCTGCGGTTGGCGGTCTTGATCACCGGGTCGATGTAGACCGGGTAGACCGTGTCGTCGTCGGCGAGCAGACCGGCGTCGGGGGTGAGCGTCATCGTGTCGGACGTGACGTCCACAGCGACATCGGCGACCTGGGCGCCCTCGGGCGGCGTGACCGCTTCGGTGCCGTCGCCGGTTCCGGTGGCGGACGGGGACGGGGAGACGGACGGCTGCGTCGTGGCCGTACCGCTGGAATCAGTCGCCGTACCACTGGAGTCGACGGTGTCGCTGGAGTCCCACATCAGTGGCTGAGGTGCCTCGAAGACGGCGCCCCCGGCCCCGGTGTCAGTGGCTTCCAGGCCACCGCCCTCGGTCTCCTTCAAGTCCAACGACGTCGTGTCGAGCGGGAGTTGGAGCTGCTCCAGCTCAGGGTCGGCCGCCGCCTCGGCATCCTTGACCACGAGCACGTGCGAGAAACCCTCGGCGCTCGCGGTGACCTTGAGGTCGACTCCGTCCAGGACGTTCTTGTACGTCGCGGTCGAACCGTCGATCGCCGGCTCGGGCAGTTTCCCGGGCCAGTCGAGGGAGAGCGAGCGCCCGTCCTTCTCGATCTCGGCGAACGTCGTGTCGCCGCCGCCGGAGAAGGCCATCGCGGACAGCGCGGCCTTCGGGGCGTAGGTCCCGTTCTTCTGCTTGACCAGCGTGGTGTCGATGGCCGTCCACTTGCCGTCGACGCGCGTGCGGACGGGCTGGACGTACTCGGTGGTCGTGAAGGTGCCGTCCGGATTGGCGACAGTGGTGCTGCGCTCGTCACGCAGGCTCTGGATCTCGACGGCCTTGCCGGACTTCTTGGCCTTGGCCTGGGCGGCGTTCGCGGAGAGGGACGAGGTCCCGCTCCCGTCGGCGGTGCTCGCGTCGGTGGCGCTCGTGCCGGCCGGCGCGGACCGCTCCGCGGCGGGGGCGGGGAGCGCGATCAGGCCCGGGGTCAGCAGGGCCGCGATGGTGGCGGCGGCGATCAGGGGCCGGCGTCCGGGTCTCTTACGCGTGCTCATTGCGCTGTGCTCTCTTCTCCTCGGCCCGCCGTTCACGCGATCGCCCCGAACGCCGCGCCCGCGTCGGGCAGTCCGCCCGAGCCGGGCTGGTAGGTGGTGGTCCCGGTGCTCGTCGTGCCGTCGACGTCCGTCCAGGGCAGGACGTAGAGGACGCCCTTCGAGGTGTCCGACGCCTTGCTGTACGGCACGCCCACGTAGAGGTAGGTGGACCCGGTGACCAGGGCCATGCCCGTGTAGTCACGGGCCGTCGCGGTACCGGGCAGCCCCGAGCCGCGGGTGAGGACCTTGTCGGCCGTGCCGAGGGCGGTGTCGAGAGGGCGGAAGAGGTGGACGGCGCCCGCGTCCTTGACCGTCGCCGTGTCCTTGCCGGGTTCGCCGACGGCGAGGCGGACGTTCGCCGAGGTGGTCACGACGCTGGAGTCGGTGTTGATGATGGCCACGCGCTGGCCCATGAAGTCGTCGGCCACCGCGTCCCCTTCGACATCCGCCACGCTGTTGTCGAAGGCCGCGACCTGGGTGTACGCGCCGGACGGCTGGACGCGGATGACCGCGACACCGCCCGCGTCCGCCGTGGTGCCGATGTCCTCGCCGGGGACCCCGACGGCGAGCAGCACATCGGAGTTGTACGTCTGGTCGCTCGGCCGGTACCCGGTCATGGAGACCGAGGCTCCGAAGCGGTCCCCGGCCTCCGACGCGCCGCCGATGCCGGTGCTGTCCTGCCCCAGACCCAGAAGTGGCGTGGGCATGCCACTTGAGAGAGTGTGGCTGAAGACCGCGACCCCGCCGGCGAACTCCAGGTCGCCGGCACCCTCACCCGGAGTGCCGACCGCGAAGTAGCGGTTGGTCCCGGTGAGCGAGTAGCCGAAGCGGTCGTTCATCTCGGGGTCGCCGGGCACCCCGGTGGAGTTCTGGCTCAGGGAGACCTTGGTGCTGCCCTGGACGTACTCGATGCAGCCGGCGTCGGTGTAGGTCTTGCCGCTCAGGGTGACTCCCTCGCCGGGCACCCCGATGACCAGATACGGCGAACCGCTCGCGGCCGTACCCGCGTTCAGCGCGAATCCGAACCAGTCGTACGCCTCGGTCGTGGTGGCCGAGTCGAAGGCCGCCTGGCTGTACCCCTCGATGGTGGAGCCCGCCCCGATACCGGTGGGCGTGCCGTGGATGACGTAGACCGCTCCGGCGTCGACGAGATTGACGCCGTCCTTGACGATGTCCTCGTACGGCGCACCCACGACCAGGTCGCTACAGCCGTCGCCGTCCGCGTCGTAACCCGCGTAGGAGATCCCGAAGCCGTCACCGGTCTCGGGTGTGGCCGGCATGCCCGTCGTCGCCTGGGAGATCTCGGCGACCCCCTTGCCGCCGCCGAGGACGACCCGCACGAGCCCCGCGCCCCTGGCACCGCTCACCGTGGCGCCGGGGTCCGGGATCACCCGGTCTCCCACGCCGTCGCCGTTGAAGTCGTTCGCCGTCCCCGCCGTGCACGTGGCAGCCGCCGCCTGTGGCGACGCCAACGTCACGACCCCCGTAGCGGCCAGGAACAGACCGGCCAACATGGCCAGCCCCCCGGCCAGATGTGTACGCGTGCGCACACCCCACCCCTCGCTGCTTCTTCGGGCGCGCCCAAGTAAGACCACCCTATGAATGACGTAAGAGGCGACTAAATATGAGTGGGATAAAGGGAGTCAAGGGCAATTAGCAAATTGGTTGCACACAGCAGATACACAGGCCGTGACTATCCCTACATTCTGCGTGACAACGATGGCGAAGCGGCCTTTCCGTTACCAACACGGACAAAACTACCGACCGCCCACACCTCAAGCCAAGCCAATCAACCGGCACTTCACCAAATTTGCACATGACGGGTACGGTAAGGTCGTGGTAAGTTCATGAGGCCGCCAAGTGACTTTCCCTGCGCAAATTAACTTCGGCCTTTATTTATCAGCCGAAAAAGGGTCCGGGGAATGTCGAGAGTCAAAGTCAGCGTGATCGTTCCCGTGTACAACACCGGGAAATACATCGACGAGTGCGCGCCCTCACTGCTCGGGCAGAGCCTGCCCGCCGACGAGTACGAGGTGCTCTACGTCGACGACGGCTCGACCGACGACACGCTGGTCCGGCTGGAGAAGCTCGCCGGCGCACACCCGAACGTCCAGGTGCATACCCGCCCCAACTCAGGCTGGCCGGGCGCGCCACGCAATCTCGGCATGAAGCACGCAAAAGGCGAGTACATCCAATTCGTCGACCACGACGACACGCTCGGGCCCGAGGCCCTGGAGCGGCTGTACGAGCACGCGAAGCGCAACGACGCGGACGTCGTCCTCGGCAAGATGTCCAGCACGATGGTGCGGCCCCGGCGACTGTTCCGGCACACGGTGGATGCCTGCACCATCGAGAACGACGAGCTGATGCAGAGCATGACGCCGCACAAGATGTTCCGGCGGGCGTTCGTCGAGAAGCATGACCTGCGGTTCCCGGAAGGACCGTGGTTCTTCGAGGACATGTTGTTCGTCAGCGCCGCCTATCTGAAGGCGGAGCGCATCTCGGTTCTCGCCGACTATCCCGTCTATTACTGGATGAAGCGGGACGACGGCGGCAACAACACCCAGCACCGCTTCAATCCCCGTTTCGGGTTCTGGCCCAATGTCCGCACGATCGTCCGCCAGATCAAGGACGGCACCACCCCCTCGGACGACGTCGACGCACTCCAGAACCGGCTGCTGCACCGCAACTACCACGTGGAGATCCTCTCCCGGACCCGCGAACCCGAGATCCTCCGCGAGGACCCGGCCGAGCAGCGGCAGCGTTTCGAGGCGGCCCGGGAACTGGCCCTGACGGAGTTCCCCGCAGCCGTACGCGAAGGCCTCCCCGCCGTCTCCCGCCTGCGCGCCACCCTGCTCGAAGCCGGCGACTTCGACGGCGCGGTGACCCTCGCGGAGCGCGTCCGCGAGATCAAGCCCCGCAGCGAGATCGGCGACCTGCGCTGGGCGGACGGCCGTCTGGTGGCCGACGTCACGCTGGACCTGCTGCGCGGCGACGGCGAGCCCCTCGTCCTCGTCGAACGGGACGGAAAGCAGTACCTGGACCCGGAGTTGCTCTCCGGTGTGCCGGGCACGGAGGACGGCTGGGAGGTCCCCGACCCCTTCCGGCTCGCGTACGCGGAACTGGTCGTCAAGGACCGGGACCGCGAGGACTGGTGGTACCCGGAGGGCGACCTGGAGGTACGGCTGAAGCCCCTCGGGGACGGCCGTTCGCAGGTGATCGCCACCGGTCGACTGTCCCTGGATCCCGAGCGGTTGGCGGGTGGCCGTCCGCTGGAGCGGGGCGTGCACGATGTGTGGGCGTACGTCCAACTGCTGGGCGTGGACCGGATGGTGCGCGTGACCAGCGCCGACAGCACCGACACCCCGGCCGCGACTCCGGCGCTGACCGGTGGCCGCCTCGCGCTGCCGTACTGGACGATCAAGGGCCAGCTCGCCCTCGACATCGACCAGCGCCAACGCAAGCTGGGCCCCGACACGGCGGCGGTCGCGGCGACCAACTCCGGGCGCGGCGAGGGCCGTTCGCTCCCCCTGCCGTACATCGCGTCGACACCGGACGCCACCCCGGTCCGCGTGAAGGTGACCGTGGCGACGCTCGCGGTGAACGCCGAACTGCTCCCCACCCCCGATACCGACACCGGTGCCGCCACGGCCCAAC
>NZ_JBLTJC010000242.1:0-16173 GCF_048158785.1 Streptomyces colwelliae
CTGGTGTCCAACGCGGGCCGCTCGCGCCGAGGCGCTCCGGCCGCTCATGCTCAAGACGGACGCCAACCCGGAAGGGCTGCCGATCGAGGTCTTCGACGAGATCCGCAAGGGCGTGGAGACGGACCGTTCGCAGTTCTACAAAGATCTCAGTGCCCGCCATCGCCGAGTTGAGCGCGGCAACGACGCGCCGGTCGGCCTGATCGCGGGCGTCGCCGGCGTCCTCGCCGTGGCGGGCGGAGTGCTCGTGTGGTGGATGCGCCGCCGTAGGACCGCACAGGGGTAACTCCTCAGCGGCAGCACACCTGTTGGGGCCGGTACGCGCACTCCGCGTACCGGCCCCTCGGCGTGCGGCACGCGATATTCGATGGGCAACCGCGCTCACGCTCGGTAATCTTCGTTGTCTCCAACCACCCCCGGATCGCTCACGGCTGCCCGCGCTCAGCGGCCTGGGCAAGGAGGCACATGATCGACGCGTACGAGGATCCCGGGACACCCGACTGTCGGGGCGGCTGGCGGTTCCTGTGGTGGCTGGTGCTGCGGCAGCCGGGGCGGGCGGTGTCCGGGGCGCTGCTGTCGAGCGTGTGGATGGTGCTGATGGCGGCGGCGCCGTATCTGATGTCCAAGGCGGTCGACGACGGGCTGGTGCCGGGCGACATGGGCGCGCTGGCCTGGTGGACCGGGGTGCTGTTCGTGGTCGGCGCGGTCAACTCGTGGCTGAGCATCATGCGCCACCGCACGATGACCCGGGTCCGGATCGACGCCAACTTCCGTACGGTCAAGCTGATCGTCGGCCAGACGGTCCGGCTCGGCGCCGTGCTCTCGCGCCGGGCGCAGGCCGGTGAGGTGATCACGACCGGCGTCGGCGACGTGTGGACGATCGCCCAGTCCCTGACCGTCATCGGCCCCGGCTTCGGCGCCCTCGTCGTCTACGGCGTGGTCGCCGGCGTGCTGCTGTCGATCTCGGCGCCGCTGGCCGCCGTCGTACTGCTGGGTGTGCCGGTGATCGCGTTGCTCGCGGGGCCGTTGACGCTGCGCCTACAGAGCGTGGAGACGGAGTACCGGGAGCGGCAGAGCGTGCTGACCGCGCGCATCGGCGACCTCGCGGGCGGCCTGCGCGTCCTCAACGGCCTTGGCGGCAAAGGGCTGTTCGCGGACGCGTTCCGCCAGGACTCGCAGCGGCTGCGCGTGCAGGGGTACCGGGTGGGCGCGGTGGCGAGCTGGGTGCAGGCGATCGGGGTCGGGCTGCCGACGCTGTTCCTCGCCGTCGTGACCTGGCTCGCCGCCCGGCTGGCGGCCCAAGGACAGCTCAGCATCGGCGAGTTGGTCGCGGTGTACGGCTATGTCGCGGTGCTGATCGGCCCGGTGGCGTTCTTCGTGCAGATGGTCTACGAGTTGAGCCGGGGCGTGGTGGCCGCGCGGCGGGTCGTAGAGCTGCTGCGGCTCGAACCCGCGCCGGACAACGGGGAGTTGGCGGCGCCCGCCGAGCCGGCCGTCCTGCACGATCCCGACTCGGGGGTGCGGGTGCTGCCGGGGCGGCTGACCGCGCTGGTCGGGGCGCGGCCCGCCGACGCGCTGGCCGTGGTCGACCGGCTCGGGCGGTACGCGCCGTCCGTGGCGACCTGGGGCGGGGTGCGGCTCGACGCGATTCCGCTGGAGCAGGTGCGGGCGCGGATCCTGGTCGCCGACAACGAGGCCGACCTGTTCGCCGGACCGCTGACGGAGGTCGTGTCCGGGCGCACGGAGCGGTCGGCGGAGGCGGTGGCGAAGGCCGTGCGCGCGTCCGCCGCCGACGACATCGTGCAGGGGTTGCCGGAGGGGCTTGACTCGGCGGTGGCCGCGCAGGGGCGCAGTCTCTCCGGGGGACAGCGTCAACGGGTGCGGCTGGTACGGGCGTTGCTCGCCGAGCCCGAGGTGCTGCTCGCGGTGGAGCCGACCTCGGCGCTCGACGCGCACACGGAGGCGGCGGTCGCGCGGCGGCTGCACGCGGAGCGCACGGGCCGTACGACGGTGGTGACCACGACGTCCCCGCTGGTCCTCGACCACGCGGACACCGTGCACTACCTGGTCGACGGCAAGGTCGCGGCCAGCGGCGCCCACCGGCGGCTGCTGGCGGAGGAACCCGGCTACCGCGCACTGGTGGCCCGGGACGCGGACGCGGAGGAGGTCGTACGGTGACGCAGTCCTCACTGGCGAAGAAGGGGACACAGTCCTCGCTGGCCAAGGGTCAACTGCCCGTCGCGGGACGGGCGGACGTGCGGCGGGCCGCGCTGCGCCTGGTGCGGGTCGACCGGCGGGCGTTCGCCGTCGTGCTCGTCGTGAACGCGCTGGCCGCCGGGGCCGGGCTCGTCGGGCCGTGGCTGCTCGGGCGGATCGTGGACGAGGTGCGGGCCGGGGCCGGGGTGGGGGTCGTGGACCGGCTGGCCCTCGTCATCGTGGCGTGTGCGCTGGCCCAGTTGCTGCTGGCGCGCTGGGCGCGGTACGTGGGATACCGGTTCGGTGAGCGCACGCTGGCCCGGGTGCGGGAGGACTTCGTCGACCGGGCGCTGGCGCTGCCCGCCTCGGTGGTGGAGCGGGCCGGGACGGGCGATCTGACCGCGCGCGGTACGGCGGACGTGGCGATCGTGGGCACGACCCTGCGGGACATCGGACCCGAACTACTGGTCTGCTCGGTGCAGGCGCTGTTCGTGATGGGCGCGGTGTTCGCGCTCGACCCGCTGCTCGGCCTGTTCGGGGTGGTGGGTCTGACGCCGATCTGGTTCGCGCTGCGCTGGTATCTGCGGCGGGCCCGGGACGGCTATCTCGCGGAGGGCGCGGCCAATTCGGAGGTCGCCGAGATCCTCACGGCGACCGTGGCCGGGGCGCGCACGGTGGAGGCGTTCCGGCTCCAGGAGCGACGGGTCACCGCGAGCCGGGACACCTTGCGAACGGCACTGGGGAGCCGCCTGTACACGCTGTTCCTGCGGACGGTGTTCTTCCCGGCGGTCGAGGTGTCGTACACGATCCCGGTGGCGGGTGTGCTGTTCGTCGGCGGCTGGCTGCACGGGCGCGGGGAGGTGGGCCTGGGCACGGTGGTGGCGGCGGCGCTGTATCTGCGGCAGTTCACCGACCCGCTGGACGAGATCCTGATGCGGATCGAGCAACTCCAGAGCAGCGGCGCCTCGTTCGCCCGCGTGGAGGGGCTCGCCCGGGCACCCCGCGCGGAGGACGACGGCGACGCCCCGGCTCCGGCGGACGACCGGATCGACGTGACGGGCGTGCGGTACGCCTACGAGCGCGGCGGCGAGGTGCTGCACGGCGTCGACCTGACCGTACGGCCGGGTGAACGGCTCGCGGTGGTCGGCCCGTCCGGCGCCGGCAAGACCACGCTGAGCCGGCTGCTGGCGGGCGTCGACGCGCCGACCGAGGGCACGGTGACGGTGGGCGGGGTACCGGTCCACGGCCTCTCACCGGAGACGCTGCGCCGCCAGGTGGTGCTGGTCACCCAGGAGCACCACGTGTTCCTGGGCTCGGTCCGCGACAACCTCCTGATCGCCGAACCGGCCGCCACGGACGAGGAGTTGTGGGCCGCGCTGAACGCGGTGGGCGCCGAGGAGTGGGTGCGGGACCTGCCCGACGGGCTCAACACCCGGCTCGGCCCCCGCGGTTCGGCCACGGACGGCTCGCAGGCCCAGCAACTCGCGCTGGCCCGCGTGGTGTTGGCCGACCCGCACACGCTGATCCTGGACGAGGCGACGGCCCTGCTGGATCCGGCCACCGCCCGCCACACCGAGCGCGCCCTGGCCGCCGTACTGGAGGGCCGTACCGTCATCGCCATCGCCCACCGCCTGCACACCGCCCACGACGCGGACCGGGTCGCGGTGATGGAACACGGCCTGCTGACCGAACTGGGGCCACATGAGGAGCTGGTGGCGGCGGGGGGCGCCTATGCGGCGCTGTGGAACTCGTGGCACGGGGACGGCGGGGACGGGCGGGCGTCGGGTGGCTGACGCCGGGCGGTTTTCGCCCCCGCCCCTGGGTGACCTGGGGCAAGCAGGGGCGAAGCTCGCCAAGTAGTGAACCGGTCAGGTCGCCTGAGCGGGTCGGTTGAATAGGTCACCATCTGTCCTATATGGCCCCTAGCCTGCGGGTTGTGCAGAAACACGAGGACGGCGTCGAGATCCTTGTCCCCGCGAGCCCGGCCGAGCTGGAGGCGTGGCTCGAAGAGCATCACGGGGAGAAGGCCGCGCTCTGGGTGAAGATCGCCAAGAAGCACACCGGTATCCCGTCGCTCACCTGGGAAGAGATGGTCGACACGGTGCTCTGCTTTGGCTGGATCGACGGTCAGCGGCGAGGCTTCGACGACTCGTACTTTCTCCAGCGCACGACACCCCGCCGCCCCCGCTCCGCCTGGTCGCGGGTGAACGTCGACAAGGCCGAGGCCCTGATCGCGGCAGGCCGGATGCGCCCCCGCGGCCTGGCCGAGGTCGAGGCGGCGCGGGCGGACGGCCGCTGGGAGACGGCATACGCCTCACAGAAGAACGCCACCGCACCACCGGATCTCATCGAAGCCCTCGACGCGAACCCCGCGGCGCGGGTGTTCTACGACACGCTCGGCAAGTCCGACCAGTTCGCCCTGTACCTCGGTCTGGTCACCGCCCGTACCGAGAAGACGCGGCTGGCCCGCTTGGAGCGGATGGTGGCGTCGATGGCAAGGTCCGAGCGGCCATCATGATCGACCGCTCGGTCAACGCGCAGACTCCCGCGCAAAGAGTTCGTGATTCAACAGCCCGAACTCTTCGGGAACTTCACCTAAGCCCAATCACCCCGAAAGGCGATAAGGAAACATGATGACCAATTCCAGCGATTTCCCCAAGCCCACCATTGTTCCGGTCAACGGCGTGGAACTCGAAGTCTTCGAAGCAGGACGAGAAAACAGGGGAAAGCCCATCGTGCTCTGCCACGGCTGGCCTGAGCACGCGTACTCCTGGCGTCATCTGATGCCCGTCCTCGCCGAAGCCGGCTACCACGTCATCGCACCGAACCAGCGGGGTTACGGCAACTCATCCCGCCCGGCCGAAGTGACCGACTACGACATCGAGCACCTGTCGGGCGACCTCGTCGCGCTCCTCGACCACTACGGATACGAAGACGCCACCTTCGTCGGCCATGACTGGGGTGCGTTCGTCGTCTGGGGACTGACCCTGCTGCACCCCGACCGTGTGAACAAGGTGATCAACCTGTCCTTGCCTTACCAGGTGCGCGGTGAGACGCCGTGGATCGAGGTCATGGAACAGTTCCTCGGCGGCGACTTCTACTTCGTCCACTTCAATCGACAGCCGGGCGTTGCGGACGCCGTGTTCGATGCGAACACAAGCCGGTTCCTCCGCAACCTCTACCGGAAGAACGTTCCCCCGGCGCCCCCTGAGCCGGGCATGGCGTTTATCAACCTCGCCCTGGCGGAAGCACCGCTCGGTGAGCCTGTCATGAGCGACAGCGACCTGGCCGTCTACATCTCCGGGTTCGAGACGTCGGGATTCACGGGCGGCATCAACTGGTACCGGAACCTCGACCGCAACTGGCACCAGCTGGCGGACGCGGACCCGATCATCCAGCAGCCCGCCCTCATGATCTACGGCGACCGGGACCCCTTCGGCCCGAGGTCCGAAACCCTGACAGAGTTCGTGCCCAACGTGGAAGTCGTCGGCCTGGACTGCGGGCACTGGATCCAGGAGGAAATGCCTGAGGAAACAAACCAGCTGATTACCAAATGGCTGGAACAGCAGGATGCCACCGTCTGAGTGGTCGATTTCTGGACTCTTGCCGTTGGTGCCTGCGGTCAGCCGGTCAATGAGCTTCTTCGAGTTGGTCACCGACCGGGTGATGAGCCGTGAAGCGCAACGAGCGAGGCCTCCGGGCTGTTGATCGAGATGTCTGACGTCTCAACCACGTTGTTCGGGGGCCTCGTTGGTCATCCGTCCTGCCGCACTCGACCTGCCGCATGCACTCGTGGAGTGGGTCACCATGCCGATCGTCACCCGTGAGGGCGACCGGCGCCGCAAGCTCCGCCCGTCCCAGCGCGCGACGGTGGCACTGGTGCACCTGCGCGAACACACCACTCTCGCCAAGATCGCCGCCGGGTTCGGGATCAGCGAGTCCACCGCCCACGCCTGCACCAGCGCGGTCATCCACCTGCTCGCCGAACGTGCACCGGGCCTGCTGAAGACGCTGCGCGAGCACGAACCGGACTTCGTCCTGCTCGACGGCACCCTCGCCGAGCGCGACCGGATCGGCGACGGCCGGGCCGACCACTCCCACAAACACCGACGCCACGGTGCGAACGCGCAGGCAGTCACCGATCCGGGCGGCCAGCTGCTATGGCTCTCGCCCGCCTTGCCGGGCCGCACCCACGACCTGACTCCCGATGCAGCCCCAACCGCATGACGTCAATCGCCAAAGCCATCCTCACCCTGGAGAGGCAACGCTGAAGAAGCTCACTCGACCCCGCATCCCTTGGCCGTGGTCGCGCCCCTCACCGCTTCCGCTTCCTTGGCATGGGTTGGGCACCGGCCACCCTTGACGGTCAGCTCGGGGCAGCCCGGGACAGAGCACGGGGGGGCTCGCAGCGTGGATCATCTCGCGCCGGCCCCGAACTCCGCAGCGGTCTTCAGCCCGTGGCAGCCGTGGCACAGCATGTGCACGTTGCCGTCCGTGTCCGTCCCGCCCGCGGCAAGGGGCCGCACACGGTCCACGTCCACCCCGGTCACCGGGAAGTCGCCCAGACACCAGGCACACCAGGCGGCCCCCTTGCGCTCGACGGTTCGGCGGAGTCGCGCGGCAGCGTCGTGGTGCCCGTAGGCAGCGCAGTTGAGTCAGTGGGCTTGGTCGTCCTCGCCGGCTCGGCCGATCCGGACGTGGTGGGGAGACCGCACGGGCTCACAACCCGCTTCGGTGGCCCGGAAAATTTCCGTTCACGGTCAAAGAATCATCAACTGGCAGTCCGCATAACGGACATGAACATCCGGACAACGAACGAATTCCGGCCAAGTTCATGACGCGCTCCTGACAGAAAGCGCGGGCTGCTGCCACTCTTCCCACTGGCGCTTCACAGCAACCCCACAGTTTCACCCCTGTGATCCCTGTGATCTCCCCTGGTCGCGCGATCCGCGGCCGTCCTGAAGGAGTCAGTGTTGAGAAGCAATTCCTCTCTCAGACGCACCTCCCACATAGTCGCCGTAGCCGGCGTCACCGCTCTGCTCGCCGCAGCCGTCCAGGCCGGCGCGACCTCCTCCGCCGCACCGGCCAACCCCCTTGCGAGCAAGGGCAATCCGGCGCACACGGCCCTCTCGCTCTCCCCCTCGCAGCGTGCCGAGCTGCTCCGCGACGCCGCGTCGGCGCGGACCTCGACGGCCAAGGACATCGGCCTCGGCGCCAAGGAGGCGCTCGTCGTCCGTGACGTCATCAAGGACGCCGACGGCGCGGTCCACACCCGCTACGAGCGCACCTACGGCGGACTCCCGGTCCTCGGCGGAGACTTGGTCGTCGACACCGCCAAGTCCGGCGCGACCACGCACGTCGTCAAGGCGACCAACGCCGCCATCAACGTCGCCGACCTCACCCCGGACGTGACGACGGCGGCGGCCGAGAAGCAGGCGGTCTCCCGCGCCAAGGCCCTCGGCTCCACCAAGTCGGCCGCCGACTCGGCCCGCAAGGTGATCTGGGCGGCGAGCGGCAAGCCGGTCCTCGCCTACGAGACGGTCGTCGGCGGCTTCCAGGACGACGGCACCCCGAACCAGCTGCACGTCATCACCGACGCGGCCACCGGCAAGAAGCTCTACGAGTACCAGGGCATCGAGAACGCCACCGGCGTGGGCAACACCCAGTACAGCGGCCAGGTTTCGCTGACCACGACCCAGTCGGGCACGTCGTACAACCTGACCGATGCCGACCGCGGCGGCCACAAGACGTACAACCTGAACCACGGGACGTCCGGCACCGGCACCCTGTTCTCCCAGACCAGCAACACCTGGGGCAACAGCACCACGTCGAACGCGGCGACAGCCGGCGCCGACGCGCACTACGGCGCGGCGGAGACCTGGGACTTCTACAAGAACACCTTCGGCCGCAGCGGCATCAAGAACAACGGCGTCGGCGCCTACTCCCGCGTGCACTACGGGAATTCGTACGTCAACGCGTTCTGGGACGACGGCTGCTTCTGCATGACGTACGGCGACGGTTCCGGCAACGCGGACCCGCTGACGGCCATCGACGTGGCCGGCCACGAGATGAGTCACGGCGTCACCTCCAACACCGCCGGGCTCAACTACTCGGGTGAATCAGGCGGGTTGAACGAGGCGACCTCCGACATCTTCGGCACCGGTGTCGAGTTCTACGCCAACAACTCGACCGACGTGGGCGATTACCTCATCGGCGAGAAGATCGACATCAACGGCGACGGCACGCCGCTGCGTTACATGGACAAGCCGAGCAAGGACGGCGGCTCCGCGGACAGTTGGTACTCGGGGGTCGGCAACCTCGACGTGCACTACTCCTCGGGCATCGCCAACCACTTCTTCTACCTGCTGAGCGAGGGCAGCGGCGCCAAGGTCATCAACGGCGTCAGCTACAACTCGCCCACCTCGGACGGACTTCCGGTCACCGGCATCGGCCGGGACAAGGCGCTACAGATCTGGTACCGCGCGCTCACCACGAAGTTCACGTCCACCACCAACTACGCGGCGGCCCGCACCGGGACGCTCGCGGCGGCCGGTGAGCTGTACGGCACGACGGGCGCCGAGTACAAGGCGGTGCAGGACGCGTGGGCGGCCGTGGCGGTCGGTGCGCGCTCCGGTGGCGGCGGCGGTGGCGGCACGTCGTTCGAGAACACGGCCGACGTGTCGATTCCGGACAACGGAGCGGCCGTCACATCCTCGGTCACCGTGTCCGGGCGGACGGGCAACGCCCCGACGAACCTCTCGGTCACGGTCGACATCACGCACACCTGGCGCGGTGACCTGGTGATCGACCTGGTGGCTCCGGACGGGTCGGCGTACCGCCTGAAGAACTCCAGCTCGTCCGACTCCGCGGACAACGTGCAGGCCACCTACACAGTCAACGCGTCCTCCGAAGTCGCCAACGGCGTCTGGAAGTTGAAGGTCCAGGACGTGGCGGCACAGGACACCGGCTACATCAACAGCTGGAAGCTTACGTTCCCGTAAAAACCAGTCGTCCACTTCACGCCGCACAAACAAGACGCCGCCTCGGGGTTTCAACTCCGGGGCGGCGCCCTGTTGTGGGCGTTTACATTGCCGCAACGTTCACCGGACAGTCGATTTTCGGCCAACATCACTTGAGGGTCCTGACATGTACGCGCCCCTGGTGCCACTCTTCCCTCACGCCGCTTCAGCACAGCCAATTCACAATCGCTCCGGTCGGTAACCCCACGCCGTCCGGACTCCCCCACCGAGGAGCTTGCGTGACCCCCCTCTACGCGCGTCACAAGCGCACCACCCTGGCCATCGCCACCGCGGTCGCCGCAGGAGCCCTGCTCGCCACCGGTGTGTCCACCGGCGCCTCCGCCCAGCCCGCCGCGGCCAAGCCGGCCCCCCTCGCCGCGGCCCCGCAGCTGCTCTCCAACTCCGCGCGCACCGCGCTGGTCCAGGAGAAGCAGGCCGCCGCGCCCGAGACCGCCCAGCAGATAGGCCTCGGCACCAAGGAGAAGCTGGTCGTCAAGGACGTCGTCAAGGACGTCAACGGCACGGTCCACACCCGCTACGAGCGCACCTACGCCGGCCTCCCGGTCCTCGGTGGCGACCTGGTCGTCCACACCGCGCCGTCGGGCAGGACCGAGGGTGTCACCAAGGCGCACTCGGCGACCATCAAGGTCGCCACGGTCACGCCGAAGATCTCCACCGCCAAGGCCGAGAAGCAGGCGCTGACCATCGCCCAGGCCGCCGGCTCCGACAAGACCGCCGCCGACGGTGCCCTCAAGGTCATCTGGGCCGGCGGCGCCACCCCCGTCCTCGCCTACGAGACGATCGTCGGCGGCTTCCAGGACGACGGCACCCCGAACCAGCTGCACGTCATCACCGACGCGGCCACCGGCAAGAAGCTCTTCGAGTACCAGGGCATCGAGAACGCCACCGGCACCGGCAAGACCCTGTACTCGGGCACCGTCAGCCTCGACACGACCCTGTCGGGCACGACGTACAGCCTGACCGACGCCGGGCGCGGCAGCCACAAGACGTACAACCTGAAGCACGGGACGTCCGGCACCGGCACCCTGTTCACCAACACCACCAACACCTGGGGCACCGGCGCCGCCTCCAGCTCCACCACCGACGTGACCGCCGCCGCGGACGCCGCCTACGGCGCCCAGGAGACGTGGGACTTCTACAAGAACACCTTCGGCCGCAGCGGCATCAAGAACAACGGTGTCGGCGCCTACTCCCGTGTGCACTACGGCAGTTCGTACGTGAACGCGTTCTGGGACGACAGCTGCTTCTGCATGACGTACGGCGACGGCTCGGGCAACACCCACCCGCTGACCTCGCTGGACGTGGCCGGCCACGAGATGAGCCACGGCGTCACCGCCAACACCGCGGGCCTGAACTACTCGGGCGAGTCCGGCGGCCTGAACGAGGCGACCTCCGACATCTTCGGCACGGGCGTCGAGTTCTACGCGGCGAACTCCTCCGACGTCGGCGACTACCTCATCGGCGAGAAGATCAACATCAACGGCGACGGCACCCCGCTGCGCTACATGGACCAGCCCAGCAAGGACGGCGGCTCCGCCAACTACTGGTCCTCCTCGGTCGGCAACCTCGACGTGCACTACTCGTCGGGCGTGGCGAACCACTTCTTCTACCTCCTGTCCGAGGGCAGCGGCGCGAAGACGATCAACGGGGTGGCCTACAACTCCCCGACGTCCAACGGCTCCACGGTCACCGGCATCGGCCGCGCCAAGGCGCTTCAGATCTGGTACAAGGCGCTGACGACGTACTTCACGTCGACCACCAAGTACGCGGGCGCCCGCACCGGCACCCTGAGCGCGGCGGCCGCCCTGTACGGCTCCGGCTCCACCGAGTACAACGCGGTGGCGGCGGCCTGGTCGGCGGTCAACGTCAGCTGACACCGGCCGAGTTGACAGCCAAGCGGTAAGGGCGGTACCCGGAGCGAAGGCAATTCCGGGTACCGCCCTACTCTTGGGTTCCATGTCCTTCACGTACGACGACGTCGGCGCGACCCGCGAACGCGGCTTCTGCCCCCCGGGCTTCCATCCCCTGTATGTTCGCACGCGGATCGGCGAGGGCGAGAAGGTCTTCCGCCGGGCCGCCGAAGCGGTCCTGACCTGGGAACTGCACCGCGAGATGGGCGTAGGCATCGAGGCGAGCGCCGAAAAAGCGGCCCCCGGCGTAGACGTAACGGTTACTCTCGCCGGCCTCATCAAGGCCCCCTGCCGCATCGTCTGGACGGTCGAGGAACACCGCAGGTCCGGCTGGGCCTACGGCACCCTCCCCGGCCACCCTGAATGCGGCGAGGAAGCCTTCATCGTCGACCGCACAGGCGACGGCACGGTCTGGCTGACGGTCTCGGCCTTCAGCCGAGGCGCGAAGTGGTACGCCCGCCTGGGCGGCCCGGCAACACGAGGCTTGCAACACGCGTACGCCCGAAAGATCGGCAACACACTGCGCCAGATGTGCGCGCCGTATTCGGAGGTGTAGAGGGGGGTGCTCACCCGCGCCCCATAGGGGCGCGGGGAACTGCGCGACCAGCCACAACGGACCCGCAGACGAAGAACTACCGCATCAACACCCCAGCGCCCTCCACCCCGTCCTCCAAAGGCACCGCCACCAACCCCAACTCCGCCCCGGACGCCAGCAGTCGATGCGCGGGCAGAATCCGGACCGTATACCCATAGGGCCCGGTCCGATCAAGGGCAAGCGGCCCCTCGTACAACCAGTGCCCCTCCGCATCCGAACCCGCCGGCTTCAAGGGGACCGTCACCGCATCCCCGATCCGGTCCTCCGGGTCCACGCGCCCCGACACCACCTGCACTTCCACGTCATCCGGAGCAAGCCCGGCCAGCCCCACCCGCACCCGGAGATTCAGCGTCGTACCGAGTTCCGCAGTGGCCGTAGCCGCAGACGTCTCCACGTGATCGACGGTCACCCCGTGCCAAGCG
Source organism: Streptomyces colwelliae (assembly GCF_048158785.1). Classification (NCBI taxonomy): domain Bacteria; kingdom Bacillati; phylum Actinomycetota; class Actinomycetes; order Kitasatosporales; family Streptomycetaceae; genus Streptomyces; species Streptomyces colwelliae. The sequence continues at coordinate 12,161 of NZ_JBLTJC010000242.1, forward strand.
GAGCGCACCCGCCCCTTCCACGCGGCGAGTTCGCGCGCCGCGTCCGGGGTCATCGTGCGGTGGGCGTGCGCGGCCGGGGCGTACAGCCGCTCCACGTACTCGCGGACCATGCGCCCCGCCAGGACCTTCGGGCCGAGCAACGTCAGCGTCTGGCGGACCATCTGGATCCAGCGGTCGGGCAGACCGTCCTGGCCGCGCTCGTAGAAGCGCGGGGTGACGCGTTGCTCCAGGAGGTCGTAGAGCGCCGCGGCCTCCACGTCGTCCCGGTGGTCGGGGTCCGTGCCGGTGCCGTCCGCCGTGGGGATGGCCCAGCCGAAGTCGGGCTGGAACCATTCGTCCCACCAGCCGTCCAGCACCGAGAGGTTGAGGCAGCCGTTCAGGGCGGCCTTCATGCCGCTCGTGCCGCACGCCTCCAGCGGGCGGAGCGGGTTGTTGAGCCAGATGTCGCAGCCGGGGTACAGCTTCTGCGCCATCGCCATGCCGTAGTCCGGGAGGAAGACGATGCGGTGGCGGACGCGCGGGTCGTCCGCGAACTTCACCAGCTCCTGCACCAGCCGCTTGCCGCCGTCGTCCGCCGGGTGCGCCTTGCCCGCCACCACGATCTGGATCGGGTGGTCGGGGTGCAGGAGGAGGTCCATCAGCCGGTCGCGGTCGCGCAGCATCAACGTCAGGCGCTTGTACGACGGGACGCGGCGCGCGAATCCGATGGTGAGGACGTCGGGGTCGAGCACGCCGTCGATCCAGCCCAACTCGGCCGATCCGGCGCCGCGTTGACGCCAGGACGCGCGGAGCCGTTCCCGTACCTCCACGACCAGCTGCTCGCGCAGATCGCGGCGCAGCTCCCAGATGTCCTGGTCCGGGATCTCCGCGACCGCGTCCCAGCGGTCGGACCCGCCCACCGTCAGCGCGTCCTCGGTGCGCTGGGCGCCGATCTGCCGCGCGCCCAGCCGGAACACCTCGGGGGCCACCCAGGTCGGCGCGTGCACCCCGTTGGTCACGGAGGTGATCGGCACCTCCTCGGCATCGAATCCCGGCCACAGCCCCGAGAACATCTCGCGGCTGACCTGACCGTGCAACAGGGAGACGCCATTGGCCCGTTGACCCAGCCGCAGGCCCATCACGGCCATGTTGAACAGGTTGGGTTCGCCGCCCGGGTAGGTCTCCATGCCGAGGCTCAGGATGTGCTGGACGTCCATGCGCGGGAGTTCGGCCTCCGGCCCGAAGTGCCTGGCCACCAACTCCCGGTCGAAACGGTCGATTCCGGCCGGTACGGGCGTGTGCGTGGTGAACACCGTGCCGGCCCGCACCGCCTCCAGACCCGCGGCGAAGTCCAGCCCCGCGTCGCAGAGTTCGGCGATCCGCTCCAGGCCGAGGAAGCCCGCGTGCCCCTCGTTCGTGTGGAACACCTCGGGCTCGGGGTGACCGGTGAGGCGACAGTACGTCCGTACCGCCCGCACACCCCCTATGCCGAGCAACATCTCCTGGAGCAGCCGGTGTTCGCTGCCGCCGCCGTAGAGGACATCGGTCACGCTGCGTTCGCCGAGGTCGTTCTCCTCGACGTCGGAGTCGAGCATCAGCAGCGGTACCCGGCCGACCTGCGCGAGCCAGATCCGGGCGCGCAGCGAACGGCCGCCGGGCAGCGCCAGGGAGACCTGGGCCGGGGAACCGTCCTCCTCCCGCAGCAGCGCGACCGGGAGTTCGTTGGGGTCGAGGACGGGATAGTGCTCCTGCTGCCAGCCGTCCCGGGACAGCGACTGGCGGAAGTAGCCGTGCCGGTACAGGAGTCCGACGCCGATCAGCGGTACGCCGAGGTCACTGGCCGATTTGAGATGGTCGCCGGCGAGGATGCCGAGGCCGCCGGAGTACTGCGGCAGGGCGGCCGTGACACCGAACTCGGGTGAGAAGTAGGCGACGGCGGCGGGCAGTTCACCGCCCTGGGCCTGATACCAGCGGTCACCGCCCACATAGTCGGCGAGGTCGCCCGCGACCTCCGTGAGCCGGCGCAGGAAGTGGTGGTCCTCGGCCAGCTCCGCGAGCCGCTCGGCGGACACGCTGCCGAGGAGTCGTACGGGATCGTGTTCCGAGGCGGCCCAGTGCTCGGGGTCGACGGACTGGAAGAGATCGCGGGTGTCGGCGTGCCAGGACCAGCGCAGATTACGCGCCAGATCACTGAGAGGTCGGAGGGGTTCGGGGAGAACGGGACGGACGGTGAATCGACGGATCGCCTTCACAGCTCCACCTCGGCGCTTCGCTGGATGACACACGGCTATGTGTGTCGTCGTGTGTGATGACGGTACCGGCGATGGTGTCGCCCTCGCTGGGGGCTTTGCCCCCAGACCCCCGTCGGCCTGAACGGCCTCGTCCTCAAACGCCGGACGGGCTGGATTTTGCCGACCCGGGCTGGAGAGGAACCGGCCTGCGCTGAAGAAGTTGAACCGGCATGTACTGAAAAGACGCCCTCATGCGCCCTTGTGGTGCTTCGCACCTCACGAGAGGCTGCCCCGTGGAGAGTTGAAGGAGGGGAACTCGACATGGCACGGACGCGCACGCGGCGTCTGCGCCGGGCGGGGGGACTGACCGCGGTCACCACAGTCGTGGTGCTTTCGGCCATCACCCTGCCCGCGCAAGCCGCACCGGAGGGGACCATACTCGGCGCCGGTGAACCCGGTTCCGTCAGCGGTAGCTACCTGGTGACGTTGAAAGGGGGGACAGCGGCTCCGTCGGCGGCCGGCAAGGGCCTCGCCGAGAAGTACGGGGCGAGAATAAGCCACACCTACGGCACGGCCCTCAACGGCTATGCCATCGAGGCGAACGAGAGACAGGCGAGACTCCTCGCGGCGGACCCGCGGGTCGCCTCGGTCGCCCAGGACACCCGCGTCACAGTGGACCGCGTCCAGCGCAACCCGCCGTCCTGGGGCCTGGACCGTCTCGACCAGCCGGGCCTGCCACTGAACAAGAGCTACACCTCGCCGGCGTCCGGGGGCAGCGGCGTGACGGTGTACGTGATCGACACCGGCATCCGCATCACCCACAAGGACTTCGGCGGCCGGGCGAGCTACGGCTGGGACTTCGCCGACAACGACACCACCGCCCAGGACGGCAACGGCCACGGCACCCATGTCGCCGGCACGATCGCCGGCACCACGTACGGCGTCGCCAAGAAGGCCAAGGTCGTCGGCGTACGGGTGCTGGACAACGCGGGAGCCGGTACGACCTCGCAGGTCATCGCGGGCATCGACTGGGTCACCCGGCACGCGCACAAACCCGCGGTCGCCAATCTCAGCCTGGGCGGCTACCGCAACGCCCAGCTCGACGCGGCCGTACGCAACTCGATCGCCTCCGGTGTCACGTACACGGTCGCGGCGGGCAACGACGGGCTGCCGGCCGGCCTGTACTCCCCCGCCGACGTCAAGCAGGCCGTCACGGTCGGCGCCACCGACAAGAACGACGCCCGGGCGGCCTTCTCGAACTACGGCCCGTCCGTCGACCTGTTCGCCCCGGGCGTCTCGATCACGTCCGCGTCGTACGCGAGCGACACCGGGAAGGCGACCTTCTCCGGTACGTCGATGGCGTCACCGCACGCGGCCGGCGCGGCGGCCGTCTATCTCGCCGGTCACCCGCGCGCCACCCCCGCACAGGTCTCCGCGGCACTCGTCGCGGGGGCGGTTTCCGGCAAGGTGTCCGGCGAGGGACCCGGTTCGCCGGACAAACTCCTGCAAGTACCGCGGTCGTAGTGCGAGAGTGTCGAGACCGGCCCTGTTCGCCCAGGACGGGGCCGGATCTTTCTGTGGAGATCTGCGCGTAAGTAGTTAGCAACCTGCCGGATTGCTAACCCGAATAGGGTGGGAAGGCTCCACCGGTATGCCCCCAGACGCACCACGGGATCTCCTTCGCAGGACCCACCTCCCCACATCCATCCGCCCACACCCACGTTGACGCGGACAGGAGCGGTCATGCCCGCCACGCACCACTCGTCAGCACCCCCGACATCCGGCACGGCCACGCCCCCCGTG